>JAWOLM010000092.1:0-2559 GCA_033853455.1 Nitrosotalea sp.
GTTGAAGAAGAAATATTTTGAGATCAATAAGCTTGATACTTATCTCCAAGCTCGAGCGAGGCGATCTTTAGTTTTAAAACCTCGTTAGCTCCCTCGTAAATTATTATTGCCCTAGAGTCCAGAAAGTGTCTTGCCACTCTGCTTGTTTTTTGATATCCAAATGAACCAAATATCTGAACTGCTCTGTTTGCACAATCAAACGCGGCATTTGTTGCCTGTAGCTTAGCTATTGCAGCAAGCCTATCAGCCCTTCCTCGAAGCATCGAGTATTCTTTGTCCTCCCGGTTGAGTTTTTCCTGCCAGTTTTGGTCCTTTTCTTTTAGACTTTCTACATAGTCGTGAAGCTTTTGTCTTGCAATAGCAGCACGATAAACAAGCCATCGCGAGCTTTCAATGTTTAGTATCATAGATGACAAGTGTTCTTGGATTAGTTGTTTTTTAGCAAGAATCGAACCGTGTTGCTGCCTTTTTTGTGAGTGTTGAATTGATTCTTCAAGACAGTCCTTCATCACTCCAATTGCTCCAGCTGCAACACTCAATCTCCCATCTATCAAAGCACTGTATGCAATGCTTAGACCTTTTCCCTTTGTACCCAGAAGATTCTTTTTTGGAATAATACAATTCTCAAATTTTATCTCGGCATTTTTTATGCTAAGAAGACCCATCTTGTTTTTCATCTCTTCAGCATGAAATCCCTTAGAATCAGTATCTACAAGAAATGCTGAAATCCTACCGTCAGGTCCACGTGCATATGTTGTCATAACTTTTGCAAAGGTCCCATTTCCTACCCAATGTTTTTTTCCGTTTAAAACAAAGTTGTCTCCACTCTCTTCAAACTTTGTGGTCATAGAGCCAGGATCACTCCCTGCATCAGGTTCAGTTAGGGCAAAAGCCATTATGCTTCTGCCAGATGTAGTTTCCGGCAGATACTTTCTTTTCTGTTCCTCATCTGCCCAATTTTGTAAAACCATCTGCCCTATAGATACATGTACAGAAAAAAATGTGCGCATCGAGTTTCCTTCCCGACCGATTCTTTCAAGCGCAAAAGCATATGTCAATATGTCATAGCCTAAACCACCGTACTTTTTTGAGATGGGGCATCCAAGCATTCCAATCTTTCCAAATTCTGGTATTATCATATCATTTGGTTTTTCTTCAAGATAGCATTTGGTTTCATGGTCCCGAATTACTTTGCAAACCTTGTCTACCTTATCTAGGAAGTTTTTTTGTTCATCACTAATGTCAAAATTCATCTTGGAAAGATTCGAGTATGACATAAAGTGTACTTGATTACCTGTGGCAATAAGATTATCGTGTTTATGCTCGAATCAAATCGATCTCTCTTACCGTATGTTTTGAGAGATCTACATGCAGGTTAGCGTGGGATTCGTCGCTAAAAACAAGATTGCAACGATAACATTTCCACGCTTTTGAGCTCATATTATCAATATACAATTTTTATTTATAAGGATATTGAACGATTCATCTATTTCTTGGAAAAAGGTGATTCTTTTACAATATTGTTCCATGAAATTCAAAAATTACATGTAATTTCTGAAATTTTCAAGCCTTCCTAATTTGGTGGGACGTATTCAACCAGTTTATGTCCAAGCATTTCCTTACGAAAACTTGGTTTTAGATTGGATTCGATGAAAAAACTATTGGATTATGTAAGAAGAAATGTTGGAAAGAATGACCCGGCACATGATTTTGAACATATCGTACGAGTCTATAATAATTCCAAAAAACTTGCAAAAAAAGAACATGGAAAACCAAGACTTGTACTTGCAGCGGCCTTGTTACATGATATAGTATCATATCCAAAATCCGACCCCCGTTCCAAAATTTCTTCTGTAGAGAGTGCGAAAAAAGCAAGCAAGATCCTCCCAAAATATGGTTATACAAAAAACGAGATTGATATAATTTCAGACGCGATTTTAGACCACAGCTTTTCAAGGGACGCTACACCAAAAACGCTAACAGGAAAAATACTTCAAGATGCGGACAGGCTTGATGCCATAGGCTCGATTGGAATTGCAAGGGCATTTTCTGTAGGAGGCTCTGAAGGGCGTCTTTTTTACAATGCTCAAGACCCCTTTTGCAAGGGACGTGAGCCCGATGATACCATTTGGACACTTGATCACTTTTACAAAAAATTGCTGTTACTTGAAAAAAAGATGAACACAAAAAGTGCAAAGCGTGAGGCAAGAAGAAGAATAAAAGTAGTGAAACAATTTCTAGATGAGCTCAAGAAAGAGATCTAACCGTAATCCAGATATCTTTTGAATCTCTTTTCTATCTCTTCGTTTTTTCCTGCAAGAATTCTTTCCATTTCCTTTTGATATATTACCCTGACATGTTTCGTCATATCGGTAAAGTTTTCATCGTTTGGATATGACTCTACAAGCGGACTTAACATCTTATAATATTCTACTACCTTGTTTCTAAATTCAACAACGCTTGGTCTTCTGATTTTATTCATTCGAAACCAAATTGTTGCCCAGCTTGCTCCTACAACATGCGGCAACAGGTCAAATGCCCTGTCTATCTCAAAACCAT
>JAWOLM010000093.1:0-7024 GCA_033853455.1 Nitrosotalea sp.
TCCACGTTCCAAAGGATTCTTGGCCTGCCTTTGCTTGGTATGCAATTGAATTCTTTATCGTTATGGCAGTAGGATTGTTAATCGCCCAAAATTCTATGGGATATTTCACTAAACTAGGTTTTGATCAATCCATGACCAATTGGATCTTTTGGGGAATTGTTGGAATACCATATCTTCTATATTATCTCATAATAAGACCTAGACTTCTCAAAAAACCAGCATTAAAAATCTAGGGCGATTTGTATCTAGTTTTATCTATCATATTAGCCTGATCAAAAGCGATTTTTCTATTATTGCATGATTCACATTTTCCGCAATGTATCTTTGATTGAGAATAACAACTCCATGTTTTGAATATCTCATCTCCAAGCAGGTTGTAACCTATCTTGAGAAGATTGCTTTTTGAAAGATTTCCAACAAAGGGACTCCAGATCTTTATCCTTTTTCTAATACCTTTTCTTATTCCATCAATTTCTCCCTCATTGAGTGCATTTGCCAGCATTTTAGAAAATTCCGGCCTGCAGTCTGGGTATCGTTGATCATCTAGATGGGCTCCATATGCTACTAAATCAGCCTTTTTTGAAAATGCCCAAGCCGAAGCTATGGAAAGAAAAACAGCATTTCGTATAGGAACTACAATGGAATAGTCAAACTTGGAAGGTATGGCCATCTTTGAACATGTCAATGCGTTTGTTTTTTCATACAATGTTTTCATAAATTCTATATCAATCACTTTGTGTTCCCGGAACTTTAGTACCTTAGAAAAATAACGCGCAGCGTTTAATTCTTGGCTGGCCTTTTGGCCATACGAAAACGTGATCCCGTAAATCTCATATCGTTTTTGTAAGTAGGCTGCAGTGCATACGGAATCTACTCCTCCACTAAAAACCACAATAGCTTTCAATTTGAATGCAATAATTTTTGACCAAATAAAATGGTTGACTATGCAACTGTAATGAGTGCAGCTCCACACAAAATCAAGCCAGCACCAGTTATAATCCTGAATATGCTCTGTCTATGAATAATCTCTCTAAAATACAAAATCCCCCATGAAATTGCAAATAGTGTTGCTGTTTGTGATATGGGATAGGCAACAGTAATTCCTATCAAGCCAACAGCTATCAAGACACATAAACTTCCTATGTTGAACAAGCTCCCGGAAATTGTTCCTGCTAACATTTCTCTTTTCACAAATTTCCTTGAAAGCAATAACAATGGCAATCCTATTGCAAAGATGGAAAGACTGGAAGAAAAGAAGCCTGTTTGAAGCGAATGAGTGGCTTGTAGCGGAATTACATATGAACCACCAATTAATCCTGATGCGGTTGCAATGAGATATCCTCTCTTTCGTACTGGCATGTTTTTTGAAGTATTTGAGATAAAAATCAGTCCTCCTAGCAGTAATCCAACTGCAATGATGGCTAGTATCATGAGATTGAATCTCTCACCAAAATACAAAATTCCCCACAAAAATGATATCAAAATACTAAAACCGGCAAGAAATGGAGATGTTCTTGAAAGTCCAATTAATCTCACAGAATAAAGAGCGAGTAGGTTTCCTGTCGTCCATATTGCTCCGCTCAAAAGTCCCGCCGGTAAAATTTGAAACCCCCACAGAAATCCGATTGGTATGGCAAATAGAATAACTCCTATACCAGTAGCGCCTTGCAGCTGCCAAATATTTCCAACATTGACCTTTCTAACAGGAACAAAAAAACTTCCCCAGCATACAGCTGCACCTATTGCAGGAAGTAAACCCAATGAATTCAAAGCAGTTCCATTGTACGGAGTGGATTATAACTCGCTTTCTATTCTCTATTTCTCTAAAGTTTAAGTTGCTGGCTCGCAATTCTTTGATATGCAATACCTTAAGATAGAAAAAGAAGACGATATTGTTCAGATTACTATTGATAGACAAGATAAGCTAAATGCGCTTAGTCTTGAGGTCATGAATGAATTTATCTCCGTTTTAGATGATTTAGAAAAAGACTCTTCAAAAGTAATCATAATTACAGGCGCTGGCCAAAAAGCGTTCTCTGCAGGTGCAGATATTGAATATATGAACAAGATCGGACCTACAGAGGCGGAAAAATATGCCATCAGAGGTCATGAAGTTCTAAATAAAATCGAAAAACTGGAAAAACCAGTAATTGCAGCGATAAATGGTTATGCACTTGGAGGAGGATGTGAGCTTGCTCTTTCTTGTGACATTAGATTTGCATCACCAAATGCACAAGTGGGCCAGCCAGAAGTCACATTAGGTATATGCCCTGGATGGGGAGGAACACAACGGTTACTTAGAATAGTGGGACCTGCAAGAGCAAAAGATCTGATTTTCTCAGGCAGAAGAATTAGCGCAGAAGAAGCCATGTCAATGGGTCTAGTCAATAAAATCTTCCCATCTGAAAGCCTGCTCTCAGAAACCAAATCTTATGCCAAAAACGTTGCAAAAAACAGCAACTTTGCTATTGGCATATCAAAAATGCTTGTCAATAAAGGAATGGATGCAAACTTAGATACAGGTCTAAAACTAGAAATTTATTCTTGGTCTCTTTGTTTTTCAACTAAGGATAGAGAAGCTAGAATGAGTTCCTTCTTACAAAGAAAATAATTAGATAACAGAAGCTCCTTTACTTGGTTTGCATATTACAGTGGTACATCCTATCCCAGCTGTAGCAAACCCCTTTTTCATGGCATCTGATATTTTTTTAGGATTGGCAGAATTCGAGGTAAAAGAAATTACCGATGGTCCAGCACCACTAATAGTTACTCCCATGGCACCTGCATTAAGGGCATTTCTCTTTACTTTATCGAAACCTGGAATCAGATGTTTTCTTGCTGGTTCTATTATGATATCATTTATCGAACTTCCTATGAGGGCTACGTCTTTTTTCATAAATCCTGCAGTTAATGCAGAAGCATTTGAAAGGTTCTTGACATGATCTGATAGTTCCACTTGTTTTGGCAGAACCTTTCTTGAAGCCTCTGTCTTTTTTTGTGGGACCGGAATTTTTGGAATGGCTACACAGAGAACCAAATCTCTGGGAGGAACGATCCTTATCACGTCAAGCGGGTTTGTCCTCACTATAACAAATCCCCCTAAGACAGATGCAGCTACATTATCATAATGAACTGAACCAGCACTAGCCATCTCTCCCATTCCTGCATATTGGACTAAGCTATTTCCATCTAGCTTCAATTTGAAGAGGGCATCAAAAGCAACAGCTGCTGCAGCAGCTGAGGCTGCACTACTACCCATTCCAAAACCCGTTGGAACCCCCTTCTTAATTTTTAGAAGTAGACCTGTCTTAATTTTGAATTTTCTAGCCATCTCTTTTATTACAAGCCCTGCAGTATTTTTCTCAGGTTCGATAGGGATTGAATCAAAACTTTGAATTCTGAGTCCATTACCTTCTTTTTTCAACTCTACTTGATCATAATATGCATTTAATGCCAAGCCGAAGACATCAAAACCTGGACCCAAATTTGCAGTAGAACATGGCGCTCTCACCGTTACGCTTTCAACCATAGTCTTCCATCTCTTCTCCCATGTTAAGAATTCTACTCAGTGCTGCCTGAAGGTTGATCATTCCCTCTCCTGTTGCATTTGAGATGGGAATTAATCCTTGAGCAAATCCACCCAAATTCAAACTTCGTAGAAGATTAGTGGCAAGAGTATAGCTTTCACCATCTGATTCTTTTGCAAGGGCTTCTTCAAGACTTGCCATGTTAGTTGACCATTTCAATATGTCTTTAATTTTATCTGCAATAAGATCAATTTTTGTTACTGCATTTACTTGTGGCAAGCCTAGACGTAATCTGACAGATGTTGCAAGGAGAGCTATTGATACAAAATTAGTTGCCGTTGTGATTAACGATCCATCATGAAGAAATACTGATGTTTTTTGTTCTGCATTTAGGTTTTGTATAAAAAATGGTCCACTGGCTCTGTATGCAAATAGCTCAATTTGACCAGGCGTATCTACTATTAGATAGTCTGGATTTACATCATCAACTTCACGTTGTAATTCATCAATTTTAGAAGCGATCAGATCGTTTGCCATAATCATTGAGCCATTTGGGCCTAGGTCATACTGTTTCATTATTGATACAATATCTACATAATCTCTTACATCAACATCGCATGTGTATGGAAGATTTTCTACTCCAGGATCCAAATTCAACATTCCCACAAAATGGCCATTTCTTGTATAGTAATCAAAAATCTTTGAAGCCAGAAGAGATTTTCCAGAACCGGCAGTTCCTACAACAAAAATTACTTTCATTTTAGATCAATCATTCCATTTTGAGAGCTTATATTTCCATCCATGAATAGAGCATGCAATGAATTGGAAGCTATTGGCATTGCCTGTAAGCATAATACCATTTGTAATTATTGCTGCTACGTTTAATGTTAGTCTTGCAAATTTACTTGCAGTAGGCATGGTTCCGTTTATTGGAGCTGCGGTTGCTATGGCCTGTAAATTACTTACTCAAGGCTTGAAATTCAATTACCTAGTCAGAAAATTTCTTGGTCCAATTGATGCAAACTGGAGAACAATCTCGGTGAGAATAGGAAGTGAATTTGTTACATCAACAACTCCTTCCTTTGTAGGCGGAGAACTAGTAAGAATCATGTGGTTAAACAAAAAAGGGGTACCAATAGGAAAAGCATCCTATGTCACAATTGTAGAGATTGTAACTGAAGTCTTGGTAGCTGGAATATTTGCTATTACTGCATCCGCATTTTCCTTTACATATGGAGCTTATGTTGTAGGAATAGCGATACTTGCAGTAAGCTTGCCAGTAACAGGTATCTGGTCATCACTATTTTTCTTGTCATCTAAAAGAACATTTCAAGTACCTACATTGATTTCAAAAATTGCCATACGCGTTGGAAAAGAACGATCCTCAAAGGCTATTGAAAAGACCAATCTCTGGATGAAAGAAATCTGTGATATGAGTAGGGAAACGAGACACAATAAGCAAATAAAAAAAGCCTTTGTCGTTTCAATGATAATCTCAGTATTTACTTGGTCACTTTATGGTCTTTCATTTATGCTAATTGCAAATGGGGCAGGTTATGTTATCCACTTTTTCCATTCTCTAATGGCTACAATGGCTGCAAATGCAGTAGGAAACCTTCCAGTAACCATTGGAGGTTCAGGGCTGACAGAATTTACTATATGGGCATATCTTGGACATCTTAATACATTAACATACGAAGCTGCAAAGAACAGCCTTCAGTGGAATATCATTATTGCTTGGAGAATTGCAACTTATCATGTGGGATTGGTAATCAGCTGGCTGTTTCTTATGAAAGTGGTTTATCCAAGTATCAAAAGTCAAAAGGCTGTATAGAAAGCACTTTATTTTCATGTTTGATTTTTTTTAGCATGGATTATTCAGGAAGAGTAGTCGTAATAACAGGAGCCTCAAGCGGCATAGGGAAAGAATCTGCTATTGAATTTGCCAAATTACGTGCCTCAATTGTTCTAGTTTCAAGGAATAGAGATAGACTTGAAGAAGTCGCAAAAGAGCTTTCGAAATTTCAAACTCAAACACTTGTATGTGTGTGCGATGTTTCTCAAAAAAATCAGGTAGCTCAAATGAGCAACCAAGTTTTAGAAAAATTTGGTAGGGTTGACATCTTGGTTAATAACGCCGGTTTTGGAATTTATGGCAATTTCAATGATCTTAAAATAGAAGAAATAGAATCACAGATGGAAACCAATTATCTCGGAATGATATATTGCATCAAAGCATTCCTTCCAAAAATGTTAGAGCAAAAATCTGGTCATATTGTAAATGTAGCTTCTGTTGCAGCAAGCTTTGGAATTCCAGCCATGGCAGCATATTGTGCATCAAAGTTTGCAATGCTAGGATTTTCAGAATCCCTGTATCATGAACTGAACGGTAGTGGTGTAGGAATAACCGTTGTAAGCCCAATAATGGTAAAAACCAATTTCTTTAATCACAATTCATTTAACAAGATGCCAAGATATACCACTGCTCTTAGTGCTACCACGGTAGCAAAAGCAGTTGTGAGGGCAGCTTCCTCGCCCAGACTTGAGATTGTAACTCCGCAATTTGTACGCGTAGCTATATGGTTTAAACAAACTTTGCCTTATTTGATAAATCCTATCGTTGGCGAGATCTTTAGAAAATCGAAATCAAAATAAGATAGCGCTAAATCCTATTCTTCCTCGGCTTCTTCAGAACTGGAAGAATCCGAATCAACATCCATTAACTCAAGGCTAGCAAGCTCAAATTGATATATTGCATTCATATCTAACTCCATCTCTGTTTTGAGAAAATCAACAAGTTTCTTTCCTAAGGGTGCCTTGTAGACATTTATTGTAAATTCATAAACCGTTCCTTTCATGAGGTCGTCTGGTTTTACCTTCTTTGGCAGATTCACACCTTCAATGATTTTTCTGCCATCTTCAAGGGCTTCGTATATTTGAGCATCTATTTTCATATCCTTATCATATACCTCAAGTATGTAGCCAGTCCTTGTAATTGACTCTGGTTTTCCAAACTTAGCATTCTTTATCTCATCTTGTGCCCATTTTGGAATTTCTTTAGACATCTCTACTCCTCTTGCAATTAACCCTGCTTTTCTTTCTTACTTGATTGCCACCAATCGCGATACTCATCATGCTTGTCTTCTCGCGTTTTCTCCCGTTTATTTAATCTGTATTTGATATCACTTATCTGTTCTCTTGTAGCAAATAATCCGCATTTTTTACAAATGAAATGTTTTGTGTTAGGATCAAATTTCATTTCCACTTGGAGTTGTTTGGCCGCACATTCCGGACACTCAGTCAATGACGGCGATCACAAGAGTTATCCATAAAAGCTTTTGCTAGTTCTGGTACGCGGTCTATGTCTTCATCCCTATTTGGTCAGTTCGCCCATCGAAAAGTGCCGCGTACCAGAATTTGAAATTGTCTTTCAAAAATTATAATTCTTTCTAGTTCTCAAGCATTTCAGAAATAATCTCTGCAGTTTTTTTCGTACC
>JAWOLM010000094.1:0-2673 GCA_033853455.1 Nitrosotalea sp.
TGTGCAAACTATCAATATTTGCTTCATGACCTCTACAGAAGATTATAAAAAGTCCATGGGTTATTATAAACACGTATCATTATTTTGGACTGACCTGATATCTCTCATGTCAAGCAGGCCGCATTCAATACTTTCAACCGGCCCTTTTAGAAAACTGGGCGTCAATGCAAAGAAAGCAAGTGCTGAGATAATAGAGATGAACCAAGAGTTGGCCGAATTCAACACCAGGCTTGCCGAATACTTTAGGCAACTAACGGATACTTGGAACGAGGCACAAAGGCAGTTTAACAAAAAAGTTCCCGAGATTCCAACTGATATCGAACATCTTGACTCATCAAAGCGTATCTGGATAGACATTTTTGAAAACTACTTTACTCGGCTTTTTGATTCCCCGGATTTTGCTGAAAACTTTGGCAAAATGGTCTCGAGCGAACTTGAGCTTGCAAGACACTGGAATAACATGATGTCTCTTGTGCTAGACACTGCAAACATGCCTACTAGGCAGGAGGTAGACGAGCTGTACAAAGAATTACACTTGTTGCGAAAAAGAGTTGCCAAACTCGAAAAAATACCAAGTATTGGAGGAAACTCGGATGGAAGATGAACTCAGGATAGATCCTCGATTAATAGAAGAATTTCTCCAAATCAACAAGAACATTCTTGACGCTCCAAATCTTGTTGCTGCACCTGACGAGATAAACATGGAGATGACACCACATGATGTAGTCTACTCCGAGGGAAAGATGAGATTATTACATTTTAATTCAGACAAACCGAGGCAGGTAAAGACTCCATTTTTGATTGCGTATGCACTGATAAACAGGTATCACATACTTGACATACATCCGCAGAAGAGCTGGGTTCGAAATATGTTGGATCAAGGCCTTGATGTTTACTTGATAGACTGGGGGACTCCTACCAATATGGATAGATATCTTGGCTTTGACGATTATGTAAATGGTTACATGGAGAATTGCATTGACTTTATTCTAAACGAATCCAATGTTGAAAAAGTTTCACTTCAAGGATACTGTACTGGTGGCACGCTTGCTACTGTTTATGCCGCGTTACATCCTAATAAAGTAAAAAATCTAATTCTTACCGCACCAATTATCGACGGCAGTAAGGATAACACGGTTGTAGCAAATCTTGCAAAGCATATTGATGTTGACAAGATGGCAGATGTTATAGGAAACATGCCTCCCGAATTCATGTATTATGTTTTTTCCATTCTCAAGCCATTTGAGCAAGGCCTTGAAAAATATGTCCAATTCTTCAAAAATATACACAACAAAGAGTATGTTGAAAATTTTGTCCGTGTGGAGAAATGGCTGAGTGATACCCCGCCAATTCCAGGAGAGCTTTTCAGGGAGTGGGTAAAAAATGTCTATCAGGAAAATATCTTGATACGAAACCAGATGCGGGTAGGAGGCAGATTGGTTGATCTCAAAAACATATCGATGCCAGTTTTTACACAGGTTGCCGTGGGAGACCATCTTGTTTCTCCCGAATGCAGCATGCCAATTCACTATTCAGTCTCAACAGAGGACAAGATACTTCGTATATATGCAACTGGTCATGTTGGCATGATAGCAAGTTCGTTTTCTCAAAAAAGAGTATTGCCTGAACTTGGCCAATGGATAAAAGAAAGGTCTGAAAAATAAAAAAGGGTATAGGAACCAGCTAGTTTCTTACTGGTGTCCAGGTTGAGAACCATGATTGCAGTATGTTCGCATTCATGTCAGAAAATGCTTTTGCATTCTCGTTGAATGTCTTTATGTTCTGTCTTACTGCATCAATTGCCGCAAGTACTGCTTTGCTTTGAACTGTGTTTGTCTTTACTATCTCCTCTGTTGCATCGTTTACCGCTTTAAGGTAGGCTGATGGAACATTTGTAGATAGGCCAGTTCTTGTAGCGTATTCTTGTTGCATCGCTATTGTGTTCTCGATTGTGTTCTTGCAAGCTGTGGCACACTCTTGCTGCAGGTTGGTTACTGCTTGCAGGTATTGTGCTACATTTTTCTCTGTCTCGTCAAAGCATCGGTTGACGTTCTGCTTGCATACTGAAAAGATCTCTTTACTCTCTGCTTTACTCATTGTTTCACCTCCTCTTTGGGTGTCTTTCTTTCGACTGGAATCACTATCACCTGTATGAGATCATCTTCTTTGATGCCAAGGGCATCTCGCTCTGCTTCAGGGATAGAAATACGACCATTACTTCCTACCGATGTCTTGAAGGTGGCCCATGATAGAAGGGAGGGAAGAAACTGTGTTGGATTGAATAAGTTGAACATTCCGTTAGGGTTCATGCTTGCCATGTTTTGGACAAACTCGGACTGTGCTTTTGCAGTCTTTGCCGATACATCTTTTAGCATGTCTAGAGGGTTGGATTGGTGACTTTTGCTCATCATCTCACCAAAGGTCTTGATAAAATCCATCTGAGCCTTTCCACCTCTCTGTATCCACTCACGAAACATCTCTACAGGATCGTATTGGTTGTCAATACCAGTCATTGGTATTAATAACCAACGCATAGTATTTAACGGTATTGTTCGCTTGCAAGAACAAGTCTCGAGTCCAAGAACTCTAGTATGGAATTGCTGAAAAGTTCGGGTTTTTCCACATGGGGAAGGTGTCCACAGTTGTCGATCTCAAAAAATCTACAACCTCTAA
>JAWOLM010000095.1:0-3218 GCA_033853455.1 Nitrosotalea sp.
AATAGCGCACAAAAAAACTTTAAATTTTCATAAAGATGAATTTAACTATAGAATACCAAACACAAAACAACATTGCAGTTGCAACTGTGTACGGGAGATCTTATTTTAAATTTGTAAATACTCTAAAAAATCTAAAACTAGGGTACGATTCTGTACTTCCTGAAGAAATTACAAGTTCTGATAGAAGATTAATTCTAACTACTGTTAGGGAATCAGCTAAAATACCGACTGATCTAATCCTTTTTGACGAGGAATTTGACTATGACCCAACTATAGTAAGAGGAAAGATAGTAAAAAAATTAGAATCGGGAATTAATCGTAGCTCCCTTGTAATAGGAATAGACCCTGGCAATAGAATTGGGCTTTCAGTGTTTTATTATGAAAAGGAAATAGAAAGCTCAATTTACACATCAGTTGACGAATTGATTTCACATATTGTAAAAATTTTGGTTGGACTGAGCGCAGACCGTAAAATTGTCAAGGTGGGAAATGGAAACATGAAGATTGCAAGACAGATAACCAATTCACTAAATCTGCGTTTTTGTTCCCATTTTGAGCTAGAGTTTGTTGATGAACGCAAGACATCACTCAGGGTAAAAAACTACAACAAGAGAGGAACAAGAGATAAGATATCTGCAAGATACATTTCCCAAAGAGAGGGATATCGTCATCTAGTATTGCCTCTATCAAGAATAGGTTGAATAAAATCGAAAAAATGATCAAGAATCCTTAAATATTTGCTTGAAAAACTCGTCAAAAATTTGAAAAATCTTCATTATCCAAATAACATACATATTTATAGAACATTTCCTCGTTTTTTCTGAAAAGTGTTGATCACTCTATGGAAGAGTATGTATAAATTTTTTAAAAAATCGGGTTTTGATTTATAGAAATTTCTGATCTATGCTTAAATCATCCTATTACTATAATGTAATTACACAAGGTGTAATGTAACGAAATGACATGTAAAGGAATATGCACAAGATACAAGGCACAAAAGCCGGTAGGTACTGGTCGTTACGCATCTGGACAAAAAAGATGCCAGATTTGTGAGATCTTCATCAAATGGGAAGGTCTTTGGTGTCCATGCTGCGGTTATAGACTCAGAACAAAACCAAGAAACCTCAAGTACAAGGCAAAACTACGTGCTAGAGTCGAAGCAGACCAACTAGAAGCGATAGCCATAAAGGCATAGCTCAGCTGACGTAAGCTGTTGATATCACAAGTCGGTTATAGAAAAAAAACCGTTCAAGTGGATCAGCGTGAGTTTTTAGTACAAATGGTTCCCTTTGATAATGGAAATTTTATTTCTGTGACAGAGGGTAAGGAAAAGATTGGAACACTTGTTGTTTCAATAGGTTCAATCGGTCGTACCAGTACTGCTACAGTAATACCAGCCAAATCTGAAACAACTTTTCTGAAGATGGTTTCAGAAAGAGTAGCGGCAACTATAAACGGCATCTGTATTTTTTCATTAAACATACAAAAGGAGTTAGATCTTGAAAGCATGAAGGGTCTAATGAACGAAATAATGGAGATTATAAAATAATGACAACAGATTTGCGGGGTTATCTAAACCAGGTTTCAAAAGCAAAGGAACTTGCAGTTGTAAAAAAGAAGGTCTCTACAAAATATGAGATTGCAGCAATTACTGCAAAACTTGATGGCTCAAAAGCTGTTTTGTTTGAAAACATTAAAGAAAGTAAATTTCGAGTTGTGTCAAATCTTGTCGGAACAAAGAAAAGATTTGCAGTTGCGGTAGGATCTGCAGAAGAAAAGATTCACGATAAGGTAAGCTACGCCATTAATCACGCTTCAAAACCAAAAATTGTAACAAAAGCCAAATTTATGGAAAACTATTCGAGGAATCTCTATGAGCTTCCAATCATAACGCACTTTGAAAAAGAACCTGGCGCTTTTATTACATCCTCAGTAATTTACACTCAAAATCAAGAGACGGGGACCCAAAACTCGTCATTTCATAGGTTGCTCAGGCTTGATGAGCGCCATTTTTCGGTCAGAATGGTAGAAGGACGACATCTACATAGATCCTACATGTATGCCAAAGAGCGTGGTAAAGACCTGAGGGTTGCCATCACTGTGGGAGTTCATCCTGCCGTATCGATAGCGGGTGCATATCAAGCCGAATGGGGAAAAGATGAGCTGGAAATTGCAAATGTTTTGTTAAACAAGAAACTAACTGTGGCAATGGCCCCCTACTCTGGAATGCTTGTGCCTTCAGAAGCAGAGATTGTACTAGAGGGTCGCATACTCAAGGACAAGACCCACAAAGAGTGGATGGTGGAGATGCTTCGCACCTACGACTTTAAGAGAGAACAGCCAATCTTTGAGCTTGAAAGGATGTACTTTAGAAATGATCCGATATTTCATGATATATTGTCAGGATATGCAGAACATCGATTACTGATGGGCATGCCAATTGAAGCAAAACTAAACAAAAATCTCAAACAGGCAATACCGCAGGTAAGAAAAGTTGTGCTAAGTGATGGCGGATGTAACTGGCTGCATGCAGTTATACAAATATCAAAGAAGAAAGAATCTGATCCAAAAAAGGTAATAGATGCGGCATTTGGCGCCCACAGGTCTCTCAAACATGTAACTGTGGTAGACGATGACATTAATCCGTCAAATCCCGTAGAGGTTGAATATGCAATAGCCACAAGATTTCAGGCAGACAAGAACCTCGTAGTGATACCAAAGGTGCGTGGCTCAAGTCTTGACCCATCAAGTGACCAGAAAAAATTGCTCACAACAAAGATGGGAATTGACGCAACCAAATCTTTCTCAAAACGTCCAGAAGGATTTGAGATTGCAAAGATTCCTCATTTGGACAAGATCTCTCTCAAAAATTATTTGAAATAATTAAGATTATCTTGCTACCGAGTCTACCATCAAAGCAATAAACAAGATTGCAAGATATGGACTTGAAAACTTGAAAAGTGTCCATGATGCTCTCTCTGAGGGTTTTATTAGAAGCCACAAGCTTAGCGCCACCATTGTGGCACCAGATGCAATAGCTGTGTAAAGATAGATCTCGTGGAACAA
This sequence comes from Nitrosotalea sp., assembly GCA_033853455.1. GTDB lineage: Archaea > Thermoproteota > Nitrososphaeria > Nitrososphaerales > Nitrosopumilaceae > Nitrosotalea. The sequence continues at coordinate 3,067 of JAWOLM010000095.1, forward strand.
ATGTTTTCCAGAGCTGTCTACCATGAAAAATGGAAGTACGCTGAAAAGTACCATCATTAGTGTAGTTCCGGCAATCACTCGAACCGATGTTTTTTCTGATTCAACTGCAGTAAGCATTGGCACTTTTACTTTATTGTAATCATCTTTGACGT
>JAWOLM010000096.1:0-14283 GCA_033853455.1 Nitrosotalea sp.
TTCCAATAGTATTAAAAAATGGAAACCTAACAACAGTGATCTTAAAGTTCAATGATTCTGGTGGTGTAAAAACCGACATTACGGGAACCACGTATCTTCCAGAGTTCTCTGGAATCGCGCCGGTAATAATGGCAGTATCTTTTGGAATATTGGTTCTGACTTGGAAATATCGTAGAATCTAGTAATATCCGTTCATGTAGTCTTCCCACATGTTTGAACGAGTTGTAAATTTGTTTATCTGATAAAATATTCCTCCTACTATGCCAGCTTGATAGCATGCATAGAGGTAAACCTGCGAATGGGTAGGATCACTGTGAGTTAGACTTAGTGCAATCATTGTAAAGAAAATGTACGTCCCAACAAACGTAAACATCCTGCTCAGTAAACCGCTCATTCCTACAATGCGTTTTGTTGCAGCAGCCATCATGGTTATACTAGATACTATTAGAAACGTCAATCCGCCATTTGCTTTGACGAAATCATTTATCCATGATATTATCCCTTCTTGCACAATTGAATTCTGTGGAGGATGAACTCCTCCATGAAGTGCAAACGAAACTGATGTAAATATGGAGCCCATCATGAAGATGAAGAGGAATATCTTGATTAGTCCTCGTTTAAACGGACTTCGCGGAGCTGCGGGAGACATTACTCTCTCTGCCATCTTGATTCCGTAAAGCACACCAATCAAGAAAGAAGGTATGAACATTATATCTATAATAATTGGAGATTGTTTTACTGCCTGCTCTATCTCTTGACCAAACAGAAACGAGACCATCAGTGAGAGAGTTGCTGCGGCGGCAAATATGCTGATGTCAATCCAGTTCCTGCTATGCCTAATTTCAAATAGGTCAGGTCCCCACTCATCCATTTCTGTTGATTGCTTTATGGGAATACATTAAAGAAAGAAATCCAAATGATTTTGCCTATTTTATCAACTCCTTTTACCTTTTATTTCAACGAAACAGAGTTGTGTCCATGAGAATTGGAATTGGAATAATTGGCGCTGGTGTAATCGTCCTTGCTTTTGGAATACTTTTCTTTTTACAGGGGAATTCGGTTGTGGGACCAAGTTCTTCTTTTATGTACTCTAATCCGCAATGGATCGTATACGGAGAATCCATTATTGCAATAGGTACGGGAATTATTGTAATTGGTATAGTTACTAGCTTACGACGCCCAAGGTCATAGTAGACCTAACCTTCTCCACCTTTCTGATTTTTTTTGTAATGAGGTTATCAAGCTGCATGTCTGTATTTGCCTCTGCTTCCACAACAATATCGTAATCTCCATAGACAACTCTTGCGTCTTTGACTCTATCCATGCGCTTTAGCTTTTCTACTATTTCGTTTTCTGCCCCAAGCTCGCATCCAATTAGGACGTAGGCTTTTTCCATGCTTATTAAAGCAGACACAGCTTTAAATTCTTACTTGAACAAGGTTCTACCACTATTTCAAACATGAATCTATTCATCATGTTATTTTTTGTGCGGAGAAAGAATTCTAGAGTTTTTAAATGACTCTTTTCAACAAATGGCATGGGACTTTTTGGCAAAGCAAAACAGAAAGACGAGAACATCGAACGATTAAGGGTACTGTTTGATAAATTCGAGTACCAACATTTAGAGAAATTGTGTACTGATGTGATGAAGAAACCCCCACAAATGACAAGCAATGAGCGTATGGAAAGGACACAGTATCTGGAATTTATCTGGGATAAATACAAGAAAGGCGAATTGAGTTTTCAGCAAGTCATGGATTTTGCAACAAGCCAACAAATAGTACCAAAAGATTTCTTTGACTAGTTCTTCATATTATTTCTTCAAGTAATTTCCAATGTCTTGAGAAGATTTGTCTTTGTATCATAAATGCGTATCAAGTGGTTATTAGTATCTGAAATGAATATCTTGTCTTGATGCCATTTGAGATCACTGGGCTCGTATAGTCCAAGAGAATCACAATTTGGATCATCTAATCTACAAATTCCTGTATTGTTTTGTTTTCCAATTATTGTAGACACAGTATTATTTTCCAAATCTATGCTTCGCAATGAAGAGTTGTAAGTATCTGCAACAAAAATTCGGTTCTGTGTGGAACATAGTCCAAGAGGATGTTGAAACAATGCCTCGTCAATATGCCCATCCTTATGTCCAAACACAAAAAGACCCTGACCCGCAATAGTTCTGACATAGCCCGTCTTTAGATCTAATTCACGAATTGATGACGTCTCACTATCTACAAAATACAATCTGTCATCAAAAAGAGAAAGTCCACTTGGCTGTGCAAGTTGTGCATGCATCCTATCGCCGTCTATAATATTTTCATAACCACTTCCTGCAAAAGGCCTTACTAGTTCTGATTTGATATCGTACATCCATATCTGATGGGTCCCTGCCATTGCAATGAAAATTAAATCGTCTTTTACAACAATATCCCACGGTGATGAAAGTGAAGTCTCTTTTCCCTTTCCTCCTCCTGACATCCATGGTCCTTGTCTTCCTGTGCCAGCAATCGTAGTCACCTTTCTTTCTACAACATCTATCTTTCTTATGGCATGATTTTCAGTATCTGCAACAAAAATTGTATTTCCATCCTTCCAAGCTATTCCTTGGGGTCTAAAAAATGCCGCACTTGCAAAGGTACCGTCAAAAAATCCTGCCTTTCCACTACCTATAACATGCTCAATCTTGCCAGACATGTCGGTTATGATGATTCTGTTATGATTTGAATCTGTGATTGCTATCCTCTCATTTAGAATTGATATCTTACCTGGATACGATAGAGTGGACCTGTCATTAGAAACACTCCTTGAAATTTTGATTGGCTCTCTAGCTAGAGTCCCTGTTTTGCTATGTTTTTCCAACAAAGTATCAATGGTATCCGCTATCATCTCTTTCTGACCCTCGCCGGACTGCTTGTATACTACAGTACCCTTGGGGTCGATGATTACAATTGTAGGCCAGCCAGTTACATCGTATTTATGCCACACTGACATTTTCCTGTCTACTAAAACTGGATGTGAAATTTCATACCGTCTTACTGCCTGTTCAATGTTTTTCTTGTCTTGTTCGTTGAAAAATTTTGCAGAGTGAACTCCTATGAAGACAACTGGATGATCTTCGTATTTTTTTTCTAGCTGGGCAAGCACTGGCAAGGTATGCATGCAATTTATGCAGCAATATGTCCAGAAATCAAGCACAATCACATGTCCTTTGAGCATATCAAGCGAGAGCGGTTCCGAATTTATCCAGTCGAAATCAGATGGAAACTCTGGTGCCTTTGTCACCCTGGTATAAAATTTGTCAAACACAACCTTATCGTGAGAAAATCATAATAAAAATTCTTACAGGTATATTTAACGTACTAAAATTAACCACTCAAAATCCTGCCGCTACTGGGTTACTTGGTTTCATTATCTCTCTTAACAAAATTGTAGCATAGGAGCCTCGAGAAAGTGTAAATCTCACAAATGGCGAAATAATTTCAAAATCTTTGCATGACATAACGGCCTGCCTAAAACCTCCTTCGCCGCTTACCTCCTGCATCTCTTTGACAAAAAAGTCTTTGGCGCTTGTTTCCTCTTCTTGTAATATTTTTGATATTTGATATTCGAATCTGTTTTTCTTTGAATAAGAATATCCGACAAGAGGCACTGCCATTTTTTGTTCCGGATCATTTTGGTACAGGCCTAGGTTGTCATCCTTATCAAAACATACGTCTCCTGCTTGTGGACGAAATACATCCTCTCCCATCTCATATGACATGCTCAAAGTGCGATTAAAGATAAATGATTGATATGCCTCGACAAAGAATCTTCGAAGTTGTAACGGTATAGAATGTAGTGCCTTTGATGCATTTCCATGCTCTATCATTTCTTTTAGAACAAGCCTTTCTACATCCATCTGGGGAGGAACATGTTCAAGGATTTTGGAATAATTTGACTTGTCTTTTAGTTCATCTCGAATCTTCTTGTTTTCAGGAAGGTCGTACTCTGAGGTAAATGAAAGTAATGTCTCTACAGCTTGATCAAAGTTTCTTTTCACTATCGATCTTCCTATCAGATGTGATACAGCTCTTCTACTTCCAAATCTCTGGTATCCATAAAAATTTAGAATCTTGTCACTTTGGTCGAAATCTCTGACTTTAGAAAAATCTGCATCTTCTATCTTTATCTTAAAGTGGTTTCCAACCATATCTTTTTTGGTAAGTGGTTTTTGAACAAAACCGATTTTTTCCAAAGAATATCTGTTTGTTGTTATGTCCTTGATAGAGTGTGAAACATTCATGTCGCAAACAAACTGCTCCGTTGTTGCGTTTGCATCCTTTAGGCCAAGGGCTTTTAATCGAAGACCTTGTTTTTCAAATATGTCTGAAAGAGCATGATTTGTGTCTATTCCTGATTTTTTTAACTTGAAAACTGCATACTTGCCAGAGTGGGAGATCTTGTCTAGGATTTTTTGGCGCAAGACCTCTGAGACAAAGAACTGGTCTTGTGAAGTTCGTATCTTTCCTCCACTTCCTTCTGTCTTGGTGCAGTAGATGGAAATTCCAATTGTTTTGTCTAGTTCAGGAACCACTTCTTACTGAATGGTGACTGTGATATATTGTGAAACTGTCAAATCTTGATATCTTGCACTAACTAGAACCTTGTAAGTTCCAGCAAGAGCAAAACCATCTGCAGCCAAGTTCACCGATGTGGTTTTTTGTTTGTCTAGTGTGATGGCGCTGTCAGAGGTGGTAACTGTGAGGTCTTGCGGGCTTGCAGTTTGCGTAGTCATAATGTCAACTGGACCACTCAACTGTTCGTTTGGATTCAGTGTCACAGTTATGGTTTCTTTGCCTCCCCTATGCAAGGTGACATTTGTGTCTGATACGCTTTCAGAAATTGCTAACGGTGCTGTCATATCTAGCACACCAATGTTGTTTTCAACCCATTCTGGGAACCAAACCTTGTTGTGAGCTACTGTAAATGCAAGCACTTGGGCTACTCCACAATCTGCCTCGTTTCCACAATCTGACCAATTGGGGTTCTTTGATGGCACTAGGTATTCCACAAGGGATCCCTTTGCTGGGTCAAAAACTGCAAGTGAATTTGCTACTTGTTCATTGAACCAGAGTCTTCCCTGATCATCGAATTGATTCCAATAAGGTCTTGTAATTGGTGTCTTGATCAACCCTGAAGCATTACCGTATGTTGAGATCTGTGGAACTGATGTGATATACTTGGTAAATTGTTGGGACTGGGGGTCGAAGCTAATGAACATGCTGCTTGCGGTATCAGTTACCCATATCAGACCATTGCTTCCAATTGAGATTCCATTGGGAGCCTGTATTCCAGAGGGAAGAGTGTAATTGGAGAACTGCGATGTCTGTGGGTTGTATTTTACAAGTGCGCCACCTAATTGATAATTCCATACTGTATACCATATGTTGCCTGATGAATCAGGAGATACATCGCTTGTGAAGTTATAGTTTCCAGGAGAGAGTACATTTATTGTCTTTAGGTCTGTTCCAGACTGATTCATACTAAAAATAGCAATTTTTCTGCCGCTAAAGTCATTTGTAACTACGTCAGAGCCGATGGGCTTGAGCATCTGTGGAAAAGCCTCGGATTGGCCCTCTGTTTTTGGAAATACAAAACTAGTATAATCTCCTGTATTTGTGTTAAATTTCCAAATCAAGTTATGCTGTGAATCGCTAAACCAAATGTTTCCATCTGAAGCATAGTATATTCCCCACGTCATTGATTTTTCTCCCTTTTGCCATAATTTGTTGTCGTATTCTTGAAATGAATTTGTAGTAGGATCAAACTTTGCTATCTTGCCAGTATTGGTTTCTGTAAACCAAACATTTCCAGACGGGTCAGTAGTAATGGATAAAGGCTGCGTGCATAAGGTGGGGATCTTGAACTCTTTTATGTACTTGGTAGACATTGTGTCATTTTCACTTTGACAAAATGTTGTCCATTTGTCTGGAGGATAATTATCTTCTGGAGTGCCAGTTACAGTTGCCTGATTGTTTTGTGTATTTGATTTAAAGTAACCAGCTCCTACTACAGCTACTGTTGAAAGTATGAAAACTGCCATAAAGCCTATAGCTAAAAGTTTCTTTGTGTTCTTTTTCACAGAAAAATGGCAGTTTTTACCTTGTTATATCTTATACGAAGCCTAGTCTATTTGATTGGTGATCTGTACTACCTTGTTCTTTGATTTTTCACCTGAAACTAGTCTTACACTGGAACGTGGAACCTGAAAATATTTGGCAATCTTTTTGATTACTTCTGCATTTGCTTCTCCCTTTTGTGGTCTTGCCATTACTCCTACCTCTATTTGATCATCTCTTACTTCGATATAGTCCCTGTGAAAGGAGACCGAGACCTTGTAAAACAACAATGAGAATGACCTAGAAGACAAATATTAAACATAGACATGAACGATGCATGTCAAGCGACGACGTGGAACGACTAAAGCTTTTGGACGTGGTTATGAATAGAGGAATCCACGCACTTTCGAGAATTGAGCTTGAACGACTACACTCTCTTTTAGAACAAAAGGATTACAGTCATGATAACAAAGCACAAAAATCAAAGAAAAAACTTCTCAAAAAAATCTCCGTCGCAATTTATGATTATGACATGAAATATGGCAATTCATTTAAAACAAGCTAGGAGGAAGGTCAGGCGATGCTAGGAGATGTCATTCATCAAATATTTAGTGACGCTCTGTTCATAAAATATGGTCTTGTAGGTCTCTTCTTCAATGGAATGTTTTCTTCATTTATTCCAATTCCAACAGAGCTCACAACTACGACCTTGCTTCTGGGAGGTGCAAATCCTTACGATGTCTTTTTAGTTTTAACGGTTGGGTCTATAATTGGCGGTTACATTGCATACTATCTAGGATACAATGGGAGACTGATCGGACGATTCAGAAAAGCCACGCCAAAATACGAACAAAAAAGTGTTAGTATAATGACCAAGTACGGCTGGAGTACGATAATTTTCTTTTCTCCATGGATTCCAATAATTGGAGACATAGTGTCAATCATAGCTGGTACCAAGAAATACAACCTCATAAAATACACAATTGCTATGACTACAGGAAAGACAATAAAATCAATAGCAATAGTATTCTTTAGCGTTCATTTTCTTCACTGGCTGTTTCAAGTTCTGCGATAGATTAAAGGTATATTACTTGTCTCTTAGGAACGGTTCTTGTGAATCCTGTTATACCAATTAATTATGATCTGGAGTTTGAACCAGACTTTGCCAAGTTCAAGTTTAAAGGAAAAGAAAAAATTCTTGTAAAAATATCAAAACCGACCAGACAGATTGTCTTAAACGCAGCAGAACTTGAAATCAACAACTGTGCAATAATATGGAACAAAAAAAAGTTAAAAGCAAAAGTTCGACTCGATGAGAAAAATGAGGAACTGACCCTAAACCTGCCTGAAAAGATATCTGGCAAAGCGTGGTTGATAATTGACTTTGTAGGTACACTAAACGACAAACTGGTGGGTTTCTACAGAAGCAAGTACGAATACAAGGGAAAAGAAAGATACCTTGCAACAACCCAGTTTGAAGCAGCGGATGCCAGACGTGCGTTCCCGTGTTGGGATGAGCCTGAGGCAAAAGCAACCTTTGACGTATCACTTGTGGTAGACAATAACCTTAACGCTATTTCAAACATGCCAGTTGTATCAAAAAAGAGGGTTGGGAAAAAGACTGTCTTTAGATTTGATCAAACTCCTATCATGTCTACCTATCTTCTGTACCTTGCAGTTGGAGATTTTGAATTCTTACAAGGCAAGCTTGGAAAGACACTTGTAAGAATTATCACCACTAGAGGAAAGAAAGAACAAGGCAAGATGGCCCTTGTATTTACAAAACAATTCTTGGCATACTTCCAAAAATACTTCAAAATTCCATATCCTCTTCCAAAACTTGACATGATTGCAATTCCTGATTTTGCGTCGGGTGCAATGGAAAACTGGGGCGCAATCACATTTAGAGAGACTGTATTATTATATGACCCAAAGACCTCCTCCACCGATACACTACAGCATATTGCAGAAGTGATAGCACATGAGCTTGCTCACCAATGGTTTGGAAACCTTGTCACAATGAAATGGTGGAATGATCTCTGGCTCAATGAAAGCTTTGCAACCTTTATGGCAACAAAAGCCGTTGACAAGATTTATCCAGGATGGGACTTTTGGGACCAATTCTTGATATCTGAGATGACTGGCGGCCTCAGTCTTGACTCTCTGAAGTCCTCTCATCCGATTAACGTTGATGTAAAAAGTCCAGCAGAAGTTCGTCAAATATTTGATGAGATAAGCTACAACAAAGGTGGAAGTGTTCTAATGATGCTTGAAAATTTCATCGGACCTGAGAACTTTAGAAACGGATTGTACAGTTATCTAAAAAAACACGAATACTCTAATGCCACAACCGAAGACCTCTGGAATTCTTTGGGGTCAGCATCTCGAAAACCGGTGAGACAGATGATGGACACTTGGGTAAGGCAGATAGGATATCCAATAATTGAAGTAACCATTAATTCAAAAATTAAACTGGCACAAAAGAGATTTTTGCTTGAGAAAGGCACCAAATCCCAACGCGGTAACTGGATAATTCCAATCTCTGTTAGAATGGGAGATGGAATTGTTACAAAGATGATGCGTGATACCATCCATATTCCATATCGAGACGATTGGTTCAAGGTAAATGAGGGACAAAAAGGATTCTACAGAGTAAAATACGATGAAATGGCCTTAGAAAGACTGGGTAAGATTGTAGCTGAGAAAAAGATATCAAATCTTGACCGCTGGGGTATACACAATGACCTAACTGCACTGGTGCTCTCAAACCAGTACCCGTTCAAGCATTACTTGGACTTTCTTAGAAATTACGAAGAAGAAGATGACTATGTTGTACTGTCTGACATCATCGGTTTTCTAAATTTCTTATATGTGCTATTTTCAGGTGAGGAATTCTGGAATGAGATAAAAGAATTCAACCAGAATTTTATGAATATAATATTTCAAAGAATTGGATGGGATCAAATCAAGGGAGAAAAACCAACACAAGCGCTATTGCGAAACTCACTGATAAATTCACTAGGTAAACTGGATGACAAGGAGATAGCTGGGGAATCTATGTCCCGGTTTTCGAATCTACTTCGAACTCGCTTGCTTAATCCTGACCTTAGAAGCGCAGTTTATTCAAACGTTGCTTGGAATGGAAATTTGAAAACTTACCAACAACTAGTCAATATGTATCGCAAAGCAGCAACCCAAGAAGAGAAAGTGAGATTTCTCGGTTCTCTTGCAAACTTTAAAGATAAAAAATTACTTGCAAAGACTTTGGCATTCATACTGTCAAAGGATGTCAGAACCCAAAGCCTTTTTGTACCAATTGCTAGGATGATCGCAAATCCTTATGGCAAAGATTTGGTTTGGCCGTGGATAAGAAAGAACTGGAGATTACTTATCAAGAAATTTGGCGTTGGAAATCCTCTGCTAAACAGGATCATTGGTAGCGTGTCTGTAATGGCTGAAATGGAAAAGGAAAGAGAGATTCGACGATTCTTTACAAAACATCATGTCCCTGGAACTGAAATGAAACTTGCTCAAAGTCTTGAAAGAATTAGAATCCATACAAAATTCATTGAAAATGCACGAAAAGAATTCGGGCAATAATTTTTTCCAAGAATATTCTCAATATTTAATAGTGTCATAAAATCAGCATGGCTGATGGGAAATCCTTCTCCGAAAAAGCTAAAGGCACTAACAATAATGTTTCTTGTAGCAGGAGCTTGGGGACTTTCGATGGGTATGTTCTACTTCAAAAATCCAAGTTTTCCACTAGCCGCACTAGGCGTGGTAAACCTCGTACTTGGGATTTTCTTGGGATTTCGCCAGTTAAAAAAAGACAATAGTGGAAAAAATCAAAGAAAAGAAAAATGAAAAGACGTTTAAGATAGATTTGGAACTGTTTTTATAATTTGTCATCATGAAGGTTAGGGATGGTTGACATAAGCATAGGTTCCCTGATTAGAACAGAATGGATTATTCCATTATTTCTTGGAATGATCTTTCTTGCTTCCTTGCTTGGTAATAAAATAAAAATTCCATATACTATAATTCTTGTCGGCGTTGGCATAGCAGTTTCGCTAGCACATGTATCTGGGATTGGATTTATCGACAAGTCTAGATTTCAAGTCGACCCAAAACTAATCTTGTACTTTGTAATTCCACCTCTAATCTTTGAGGCCATGATGAAGATAGACCGAGAACAATTCAAGACGGTAAGAATCTCATCGTTGACACTTTCAACCTTAGGAGTTGTACTTGCGACTTTGGTAGGCGGTTTTCTGCTTTCGTATGTAGCTGGTTTACCGACAATTGCCGCATTTGCATTTGCAGCATTAATTGCGCCAACTGACGCCGCCATGGTAATTGAAGTGTTCAAGAGGATCAAAGCTCCGTCTTCATTGACTGTACTAATGCAGTCTGAAGCTAGTTTTAATGATGCTACTGGAATCGTGATATTTTCTTCTATTATAGCAATAGCTCTTGCACAAGGATCATCATTGGAACCAACTGGTTCCTTAAATCAGATAAACGTCGATATTCTGGGTCAGATAGGACATTTTGCACTTGTTTTCTTTGGAGGGATAGCAGTGGGGCTTGGATTTGCAATAGCTGCAAGATTTCTTATGAAACTCATTAACGAACCTTTGTCCGAGACTGCACTTTCTGTGGCTGTACTGTTTGGTTCCGTGGTAGTTGCAAATGCTTTACAGCTTTCTGGCCTTATCGCAGCAGCCGCATCTGGATTATACTTTGGAAATCTTGTCATGAAAGGCAAGGGTATCATGAGCGAAAAAGCTCAAGTTTATAGCTCTCATTTCTGGGACATGATTGCTTTTTTTGCAAACTCTATCGCTTTTTTGTATCTTGGACTAAGCATGGACCCCGCAAACGTGGGAAAGAATTTGCCCCTAATCGCAATGGCCTTTGGCGCCGTCCTGGCAGCACGTGCGGCATCTACATATCCAATCCTTGCTGCTACTGATAGATTTACGCATGAAAAATGGCCTAATGCATGGAGGCATGTGGTAATGTTAGGAGGTATGAGAGGCGCCTTGTCTGTCGCGCTTGTGGCTACTCTGCCTGAAAGCGGCTTCAAGGACATATTGGAACCAATTACCTTCGGCGTTGTTCTATCCTCACTACTAGTCCAGTATCCAGTTCTATCGCGATATATGAAGAAAACATTTCCAGAAGCCGTGCCCACTTGAGCTGAGAAAAATATTCGAGTTCTTAAGATGGGCGGTCTTTCTGCTCAAATTGAATTTTCTTTTTGGAATTTTATGTAAACTTAAATCACAAGCAGTAATATTTGTAATAATTAAAAATTAGATCAAATTGACACAAAAACCAAATGAATCCGTTGGCACAGTAGCAGAGGGAAATAGCTACGCAAAACTTGGCAAATACAAGGACGCGATCTCATTTTATGACAAGGCGTTGAAGGCTGATCCGCTAAATCTAGACGCGTTATATCACAAAGGCCTGTCTCTAGTCCAATTAAAGAAACACAAAGATGCCGTAACTTGTTTTGAAAAGATTCTTGAAAAAGATCAATCGCATCTTCTAGCTTTAAACAACTTGGGAAATCTATATGCAGAACAACAACAGTTTGAGCGGGCACTTGGGTTGTATGACAAGGCATTGAAAGTAGATCCAAATTATGTTCCTGTCCTATATAACAAAGGAATTGCGGAAATAGGCGTTGGAAAATATGATGAAGCCATGAAATGTTTCACTCACGCATTGTCGATTGATCCTGAAAACATATCTGTGATTTATTTCAAGGGGCTTGTTTTGGGGAAGCAGAAGAAACACGAAGAGGCACTGACCTGTTTTGACAAGGTTATAGAAAAAGATCCTGAAAACTTTGAGGCATTATTTTACAAGGCAACAAGTCTTGCAGAGATGGGAAGACATCAAGAGGCAATTGCACTATTTGACAAAGTTCTAAAAGATAACCCGAAAAATGGCACAATAATTTATTCAAAAGCTAGAAGCAAATCAGAACTCGGGGAGGATAGCGAGGCACTTGAGCTTCTCGCACAAGCGATTATGTATTATGGTAAAACGATAAAGGGATGGGCATCAAAGGACTCTGCATTTAATAGATTAAAAGACGATCCGAGATTCAAAGCGGTTGTGAAGTGATTCATGTCAGAAGACTTTTTGAAAAACGTCAAAACCTTACTTGCTTCAGGAAAAGGTGACACCGAAAGACTGCGGGAAATACTTGATTCTGTAAAACAAAACAATCCTGTTTACATGTCTGATTACAAATACGTACAGAATCTAAATTCTGAGCAGGAAGAAGGTAAGACGGAAAGTGATAACCTCCCGTTAGGAGTCAAGCTGGAAGATCCATTAGAAATTCTCAGAATAAGGCTGGCAGAGGGAAAGATAACAATAGATGAGTTTAGGGAACTAAAAAAGACAATAACTCAATTATGAATTTGTTAAAAGAATGATTTCTTCCTAAATTTTAAATCCAAAAACTGCCCTTTCTACTCATGCAGGAATCAGGCACCGGAACCCCTTCATGTCTACAACAATCAAGTATAGGCTTTACAATGTTACACTCTACGATTAAAGTGAGAACGCCCTTATCATTACGGTGATTAGTAGTGACTACTGTTAATGCTCCTCTACCTCCAGCACCTGTTCTGATGACGTGTTTTGGCCACTGCGGTATTGGACTTGGGGCTGAGGCCTATCGTAGGTTGTTAATTGATGTCGGAGCAGACCCGTTAAAACCTACATTAAAAGGCGAAAAAGAAGAGTCACGGGTTTTGAAGAGATACGGAAGCACAATTTTGAGATTTCCAAATTCATATGGCGGAAACGAGATTCCATTGATTCCACGCGCGTTGTTGGTTGACTTGGATCCACGAGCTGCCAATCTTATATTGCAATCATATCCGGATCTTTTTGCCCTCCGAGACAAGCATGTCATTCATGGTGCAGGAGGAGCAGCAAGAAACTGGGCAGAAGGCAGAACTCGATTCATAAATGAAGTTACCAAAAAGTTCGATATGCAAAAACAACTGGCAGGACTCTCTCCCGAGCCAGTCAGAGGCTTTACAATTCCATTTGCAATGGGAGGAGGAACAGGTAGTTCCTTTGCCAGCGCCTTTATGCAATACATCAAGAAGGACACCAAAGAACACGCCACAATTGCATCATTTGGACTCTTGCCAGAATTTGGATGGGATCCTGTAATCTTTGAAGCTGCTGCCATCAACATTGTGATGAATCTCGAGCACCAAATAAAATACAGCGATTGTTCTATTTTATTTTCAAACAAGAGATTAAGGGAGCTTGCCCACAAGCACGAGAAAAAGACCGACAAGTTACAATCAATCATAGATGATCTTCCAAAAGAACATGAAATAGGTTGGAAGGATTACAAAGGAATGAACCTTATTGCTGCAAATGCCATATCCATGTTTATTGCATCATTTGCAAGGGAGACCGAATGGGACATGTCAAACTATAGGACTTGGCTTGCAACAAAGAAACCTAGGTTTGCAATACCCTGGGTTATCCCTGTAGTCCCCGAAGAAAAACAATGGGGATCTGACTTGATGACAGGAGGAAAAGGAAACACGATGGATGCTATTGTAGAGCACATCGGAAAAAGAAACGATGCTGTATTGTTTGATATAGATGAAAATGACATACGTGACAAGGGTGGACAAAGAGACTCGTGTGTCGCATTGGTTAAGATAAAGGGAGAATTTGACGCAAAAGAAAGGGACATTCTAAAGAACATGATAAAAGACAGATTCCACATTGAGGAATCCAGAATGATATTTGTCAAGATTCCTATTCTTGAAACCGAGCAAGCCAATGTTACGATACTTGTAAACACAAAGGCGATTGGACCAAAAATCCTTGAGATTGCAAGTGAAGCAGAAGCATCTTGGGATAGTTACAAGGAAGAATACGGCAAGTGGGGACTGACAACTGAAGAATTCAAACAAAGCCTAATGGATGTAGTTCACCAATTCAGCGCGTAGATATGGCTGACTTTAACTTTCTAGAACAAGTGGCATTGCAGATAAAACGAAATAGGCAGCAGTTGACAGATGTCGAAGACGAGCTTTCTACAATAAACTATAGGATCCATGAAATACCACTCAAGATATCCACCGAATCGACATTTGCAAAAATGATTGGTGAATCCTAT
>JAWOLM010000097.1:0-9752 GCA_033853455.1 Nitrosotalea sp.
CCTTTTATTTTTGCAAGATAAACCTGCCCAAGTGATGCTCCGGAAATTGCATTTTCGTCAATGTGTTCAAAATTTCTCTCGATTGGTCCAAGATCATTTTCTATTATTGGTTTAACTTTATCAAATGAGGTAGCAGGTACTTCGTCTTGTAGCTTTGCAAGCTCTTCCAAATACGGCTGTGGAAGTATATCTGCTCTTGATGAAAGCCACTGCCCCAGTTTGATGTAAACTGGACCCATGGACACGAAAGTTTTGAGTGCTTTTCGAGCATTTTTTTGGTATCTTGATAGTTCTACATTCTTTCCTTCTCTTTTTACCCATTCTCTTCTGTCTTTTTTTAAAGCAAGTACAAGAGGCAAGAGTTTGATGAAGGTCCTAAGTGTTCTGATTTTAGAAATGATCCTCCACCTCTAGAAATTCTTTAGTTTCTTTACTAAAGAATATGCTACATATCCTGTTGCAACAGATGCTACGAAACCTGCTACACAGGATCCAATTGCTGCAAATGGCTTGTTCTTTTGCATCTTGTAAATTTCCGAGGCGACTTTTTTTCCGCCCCAGTATGCACTTGCTAACCCAACCAGAAATTCTGGAGCGTCATGTATTAGATGTCCAAAGGGATCCTTTCTTGGGTCTACCTCGTCCATATGAACCAGATATTTGTCATGATATTCTCTAATGTGTAAATTGCCATATCGAAATTGTCTTATGGCTCCATTTTTTTGGCCCAAGTTTGTTTCTTCAGCATCCTCTAACATAAAGGAGCGAATTTCTTTCGGGACTTCGATCTCATCCGAAGCCATATGCAAAAACCGGTCGCTATCTAAATAATAACTTTAGGCTGTTTCTTGCACTTTCTTTTCTAGAGATTCCTTTGGTTTTTTCTTGATCTTAAAGACAATTCCACCAATTCCTGCAGCTATTGCGACAAGTATGACTAGTTGTAGTTGTGATGAGATTCCTTCAGATTGAGGTGCTGGGGTTCCAAAGGATACAGTGTCTACTCGAGTTATTGTGTGGGACTGGAGGAGAGTGTCCTTGTATGTTAGTGTCACTAGCACCTTTTGATCGCCTGATAGTGTTCCTGTTGTTGATTGAGTTGGAACGTTGAACGGTGTTGGTGCATCAATATCAATATCACCAATATACTGAGTTGCTTCCTTTATTGTAGAGCCTTCTATCGGATCAATTGTTACTACTGCAAACTGTCCCTTGATGTTTCCTTGATTTAGAACATTTCCAATTATCATTTGTTGCCCTGCAATCGTTGATACTTGAACACCATATACTGAGACATCAATTACTGGTCGGATGTATGTTGCAAAGCTCTGCTTTTCTATTACTGTAGAACCCTCTCTTGTGTACTGTATATTAACATCAAAGTTGACTGCCTGATTTTCAATATTTTGGTCTGCAAATACAGGTATATTCAAGCTAGTACTGGTTAGTGGATCTATTTTTTCTATAAACCATCTCGGGTCATTTAGAATTCTTAGATCGGAAGAGCTTGGTGTAAGTGTAATGGCAATGTTTGATATCTTTGAGGGAGAAAGATTTTCCACGCCGAGTGTAAGATTTTGCATGACTCCCATCATAATATAAGGCGGGGTTGAGAGTTTGACATTAAAGTTAGAGTTTGTAGGTCCTACAATCAAATCCACTGTTCTGTCAGCGGTTATCTGATTTCCTTGTCCATCAAAGTATGTCACAGTAAGTGGAATGTGTAGACTTTGGCCAGCAATATCCTGTGGTATAAAGGCGTTAAACGAAAATGATTTTGATGAGCCAGCAGTAATGGTTCCTATATTCCAGTGACGTTGATCAATTACTACATTTTGTAAATTAGACATGCTTGCAACCGTGGAATTACTAGAAGGAGGAGTAATTGTGATATCGACATTGTTTAGAGGTGCCGTACCGTTATCGAGTACCAGAACCGTTACTTGATTATTCGATGCAGGTTGGATGAATGGGTTTACTGCGTTCATGTTTAAGACACTCTTGCCTGTAATCTTGAAGTTAAAGTCATAGAAAGCATCGCGAACACCATTTTCTCTTACTCTGCTATATGTGAGTTTGACTGTTCCTGCATAGTCATGCACGTTAAGTGACTTGTCCAAGTTCACATAGAAGGTAAGGGTAAAGGAGCTTCCACTTGTTGCAGTCTGCGAATTGTCTGCCTCAATTAGCCCTTCGACCAAAGGAGTTGCTGCAGAGAAACCCGCAGGAAGACTGAGTAGGCCTTTAATTCCTGCAATGTCTTCTGTGCCTACATTTGAGAATAGTATTGTAAATGGGACATTCTGGTCTCCTGGCTGCACTTCTATCTTCTGATTTGGATATCCAAAATAGGCATCTAGAAACTTGACGTCGGTAAATCCATGTGTGAAGGGAGACTCGCCAGGCTGGATTTGCTCAGGTGCGGTTGCGTAAACTGGTGCTATCAATTGTCCGAGAAGAATTGTTGCAACAATTAGTAGACTTTTGTAAATCATTTCAAACTTGCCTCCAGCTCACCTTCAACAATCTTGCCGTCTTTTATTGTTACTATTTTGTCAACATCTCCAAATTGAGGCTTATCGTGAGTGACAATTATAAAAGTTTGATCAAGTTTCCTGTTCAATGATTTTAAAAGTTGTACCGTAGTCTCTGCCGATATAGAATCCAAGTTTCCTGTAGGCTCGTCTGCTAAAACTATGGCAGGCTTATTTATCAAGGCTCGTGTAATAGCAACTCTTTGCGCCTGTCCTCCTGAGATCTTGTTCGCAAATTTATTCATCTGACTTTCCAGTCCTACTGTTTTGAGAAGCATTTTTGCTTCTTCCTCTGCACCCTCTAATGATCCCTGAATCTTTCTTGGTAACAAAACGTTTTCCAAAACAGTCAAGTCTGCAAGTAAATTTGAAAATTGGAATATGAATCCTAATTTTGAGTTTCTAAAAGAAGAGAGTTGGTTATCGTTCAAAGTTGAAGTGTCAATTCCATCAATAATGACATTTCCTCTCGTGGGTCTGTCAAGCAAGCCTATCATGTTTAGGAGAGTAGATTTCCCTGATCCTGAACTTCCTACGATGAGCATGAAATCGCCTTTTCTTACAGAAATATTGATGTTAGTAAGAGCACGAACTGCGGTCTCTCCTTCTCCATACACTTTTTCCAATTTATGTATTTCAAGCACGTTACTAAGCAGTTCTCATAGCCTCCACTGGTTGTAGTTTTGTGGCCTTGAATGCAGGATATATTGAAGCTACTATAGCAAGAATAAAAGCCATAATATCAGTTTGGATTAGGCCAAGCCAGTTGTATTGTACCTCCAAAGCCAAGCTTCCGTTAAATGTCATATGAGTTTCCTTTGCATAGGTGGTATAACCTATTGCAAGAGCTGTTCCCATGGCAGCCCCTATTGCACCTATTACTATTCCTTGAAATATGAACACGAGCAAGATGTCTTTTCTCTTTGAACCGATTGCTCTCATTACGCCAATATCGCGTGTCTTGCTTGTTACCTGCATCATTTGAATAGTCACAACACCAAATGCAGAGGAGATCATTCCAAAGAGCCCAACTAGATTAATTAGAGCTATACCAGACCTGAAACCAGCAAGTTGTACTTCAGCAGCTTCTTCAATTGTTTGAGCTTTGAATTTATCTGCACTTGATGGAAATGCACTAAGAAAGAGTTGCTTAACATATTCTGCCTTTGATGGGTCATTTAGTTTTACAATGATTTCAGAACTTTGGCCTGGCCTATCCATTATTTCTCGTAATGTATCGATATTGATTACAACTCCATTATCGACTCCTTGACTGCCTGCAGTCTTTGAGATCCCAACGATTACAAATCTTTTAACTACATCATTGCCAAATTGATCTTTGAATCTGAGTTTTACAGTGTCTCCAATCTGTGGATATCCAAGATCTCTGTCTACCAGTGCACCCAGAACTATTGAATCTCTAAACGATACATACTGCCCCTGTACAGTTTCATGTAATGTGGATGCTTGTACATCCCATTCAGGCTTTACACCAAGCACAGATACTGGTGCGTTTTGATCTTGGATTAGTTGTCCATTTACTGTGGAGTTGATGGATAAGGCGGAGTAATCAAGTCTTGGAGCTGCTGCTTGAACATATGGTATTCTATCAAGCCAGTTTACCAACATGAAGTCTGACCTTGTGATAAAGTCTCCACGTTTTGAAATAAAGACATGTCCAAATCGATAGTTTATCAAATCACGTACAATTGCATCATACAATCCCTGAAAGATTACTGAATTTACCTGAACTACCAAGATTGCAATGGCAATGGCAAGACACGCCGCAACAAGACTGCCCTTGCGTTTAGTGATAAATCTGATACCAATATGTGCCCTATAATCCACGAAGGATCAGGGAATAGTCTTATATTTAATATTTTGTCATATTTTTGTTAAATAATAAGACAATTATATATACAAGATGTATGCAATCTTAAGAATATTAGGATAATGACATATAGAATGGACAAATTAGATGTTGAAATTCTCTCACGTTTGCTCAATAACTGTAGAACACCTGATAGTCAGATAGGCAAAGAGATAGGAATTTCTGGAGTTGCTGTCAAGTCCAGAATTCAAAAAATGATCGGGCAGAAAATCATTGAAAAGTTTACCTTGAAAATCGAACCACCTGTTTTGGGATACAGCGTACTATATTTTGTAGTGATAGGAAAAGAGCTTGATGAAATCTTAAACAAGGTAAGGCTTGTGGGAGAGCCTTTTTTTGTAGTACCTTGTATTGGCGGAGTAACAGTTTGCAGTATTGCAGTAAAGGGAAACCCAGAACACATGATGGAGGTTGCAAAGAATATTCTAAGAGATGTTAGGGTTTTGAGTCTATTTGAAGCAAAGAATCCGGAGATAAGATCAGACCTTACAAAAACAGATATTGAGATAATTGATATCCTCTTAAAAGATCCAAGATTAAAGATAGACAAAATTGCAAAGCTCTCTGGGTTTTCTACAAAGACAGTGACGAGATCACTTGAAAAACTACAAAATGATGAGGCAATTCAATTTACTTTGATTTATAATCCAAAAAAGATGGGAGAATACATTCCATTTGCAATTCTTGTTTCAGTTAATGATGTTAAAAAAACAATAGTAAAACTTGAAGAAAAATTTGAAAGTTTATTTTTACAAAAACCATTCGTACATCTAGACAAGATAGTTTTCTTTTTTTATAGTGATAATATTTACAAAATTGATGAGCTGAGCCAACAAATTCATGAAGTTGATGGAATACAATCAGTAGATCTTTTTATGCCAAAAGAGATTAACTTCCCACAAAAGTGGGCACAAGCAACAATTGAAGATGCAAAGAAATCAAAGAGGCTACATCTGACAACCCAGATACATTCATAACATATACAACCACTATTTCTTTAATGCGGAAAAAAATTTTTCAGGGCAGGGTTCTTTCTCTCAGTGTTTACAAAGTATCCCTTAGAGGGCGCAAAGTAACAAGAGAAGTAATTGAACATCCTGGAGCTGCTGCTATGCTTGCAATAGAAAATGGGAAGGTAATACTCGTAAAGCAACATCGGTTTCCACATGGATTTGTTCTTGAGATTCCTGCAGGAACCCTCAAGAAAGGCGAAAACCCAAAAAAATGTGCATTTAGGGAATTAAAGGAGGAAACTGGCTATGAGGCAAAGAAAATGGCTCCTTTAGTAAGGTACTATCCTTCAATTGGATACAATACAGAGATAATTCATTGCTTTGTTGCATCTGGAATCAAGAAAGTGTCAGGTCTTGAGCTAGATGACGATGAGATAATTTCTGTAGTTAAAATTGATTTTAAGAAAGTGTTAAGGATGGTTTTGGCTGGCAAGATTAAAGATTCAAAGACGATTTGTGCTGTATTGACATACGCCATGAAAAAGAAGATCTATGTGTAAACAGGTTTTACAAGATCTGCAATATCGGCCCAGCATCTTGCAAGCTTTTCAAGCGTATATACCAAGTCTAAATATTGTAATGACACCTGCTTTCTTGGTTCAAACGAGGCCATGATATCGGAAATCTTCTTTTGATAATTTCTAAATAATGTAATGGCTTCTATTGCAAGCATTCTATTGTTTTCAATAAAAGAAGTAATAGCTTTATCATGAATGTTTTCAATTTCTACTGCTAGAGAATATAATTTCTTTGATTCAGTTTTTGAGGAATCAAGTTCTGGAATTGAATTTGCAAGCTCTACTATGGTATCTCCTGCGCTCTCCATCAAGTTTGCAGCAATTCTATAATCTAAGATGTCGATATTTCCGAGATTAAATATTGTTGCAAGTCTTTTGTCGACTAAGGCACTACGAATTAGTCGTACAAGTAAAAAGTATTGTCTATCTATTTCATCATCTCTACTCGGAATTGTTTGTAATACAGTCTTATCATCTGAGGTAAGGGAGTTTATCGTATCCCTGAATAATGCAAATGCAATTGAGCTCATCCTCTTTAGGATTTTGTCAGGACTAAGTGTTGTGGAATCCAAAAGAAACTGTACGTTGACATTTGATGCATCCTCATCAACAATCTCCATGCCAACAAGCCTGCGCATAAGTCCCCTAATTTTTTCCCTGTCCTCAACTGAAATTGTTGATTTGCCTTTTATCTTGATTATATCGTAACCTAGAAGGTATGCTCCTGTAACATCTGCACTTATGTTTTCTTTCTTTGATAGCGGATATTCAATTATGACTTCTTTTGGCGGTCTACTGTTGCCGGTAGGAGTAATAGAAATGCTATTTGTGCCGGTCTCAAGCTCTACTTCATCGCTTTTTTCAAGTTTGTTTGCCTCGATCCACTCTATTGGAAGCGATACTAGTATGCTGCTACCAACCTTCTGCAGGCGTCGAACGAATTTAGCCAATTTATATCAATATAAATAATATAATCATTATTTTTATATTTTTCTCGAAATTTAAATTCAACATGCAAGCAACGGCTTTTGCACCAGGACACATAACTGGCTTTTTCAAGGCGCAAGTGGAGCCAGAAAGACCTGAGCTCAAGGGATCGATTGGGGCTGGCTTTTGCATAAAGGAAGGAGTCACTACAAGAGTAAAGGTAACAACTGACAGATCCGGATTTGAAATTTCGACGATAGGCTACAAATCTAGCAACACCGAAGTCTCTGAATATGTTGCTAAGGAATTTTTAAAGGTTGCAAAGGGAAAATATTTTTTAGAAATTGAGCATCGTGTAGAGATTCCTGTGGGTTATGGTTTGGGATCTAGTGGAGCTGTTGCACTAAGTTTGGCTTTTGCACTTAACAAGGCGCTTGGAACAAATCTTTCCAGAACTCAGATAGGACAGATAGCTCACAACGCAGAAATTCATTGCAAGACAGGTCTTGGAACTGTATTGTCATCATATCATGGTGGTTTTGAAATCAGAACAAAGTATGGCGCACCAGGTATTGGGAGTCTTAGAAAGATTCACACTGACTTCTTACCAATCGTGATTTGTTTTTCTCCAATATCTACAAAAAAATTCATCAAGACAGAACTTTCAAAGGTAAACGGTCTTGGTGCAAAGATGGTCGCAAAGCTTCTCAAGTCGAGAGATCATATGGAATTTTTAGATATGTCGCTTGAATTTGCAAAATATGTTGGAGTGATCACTCCAAAGATGCAACAAGTAATTGATGATTTACAGCAGCATGGATTCAAGTGCGGTGTTGCGATGTTTGGAGAAACTGTTTTTACTCTAGTACCAAAAACAGAAGAATCCAAAGTTCTTCATATTTTAGAAAAGTATCAGGATGGAATCATAATCAAAACAGAGATTGACAAGAGCGGAGTTAGGGAATCCTAGTGTTAATTCCACGATCTCATCCTAGGGCTGAATCCCTATACATTAGAGAAAAACTAGTTGATGGCTATAAAAATGGGCTGGTGGTGGAGGAAGGGCTATTGGCTCATGGAAGAGGCGAGATGTTTGATTATCTCATGGGTGAAAAAACATCTAAGGCTTCTCATGTGGCAATCAAGGCTGCTGCACATATGCTACTACAGGCAAAACATCCGGTCATATCGGTAAATGGTAACTTTGCTGCTCTTTGTCCAAAAGAAATTGTCTTACTTTCAAAAATAATCTGTGCAGAAATTGAAGTTAATCTATTTTACGCAAGCGATAAAAGGAAAAGGGCGATATCGCAAGTTCTCAAAAATAATGGTGCGTCTGAAATTCTGGGACTCGATTCCAAGTATTCACAAAGGATACCAAAACTTGATAGTGCTAGAAGAGTGGTGGATGAACGCGGTATTTTCATTGCAGATGTTGTTCTTGTACCTCTGGAAGATGGAGATAGAACATTAGCTTTGAAAAAATTTGGAAAAAAAGTGATAACCTTTGATCTCAATCCAATGTCAAGAACTGCCCAGACCGCTGATATTACAATTGTCGATAATATAACAAGAGGAATGAGTTTGCTTATCAAAACCTGTAAGAAAATGAAAAAAACCGTTTTGAAAAACGAACTCAAGTTTGACAACAAAAAAAATCTCAACCAATCAATTCTTGCAATAAAAAATAATCTAAGGAGAATGTCAAATGCCTAAATCAGTAAGAGATATACTTTCCATGAAGGGTTCAAAAAAAATCACGGTAATAACAGCCTACGACTATACGACAGCCCAACTTTGTGACAAGGCTGGTATTGATGCTCTTCTTGTTGGGGATAGTGGAGGGATGGTTATGCTAGGTTATGAAAATACTATTCCTGTTACCATGGAGCAGATGTGCTTTTTCACTGAGGCTGTAAGCAGAGGAAGAGAAAATGCCATGGTTATAGCAGACATGCCCTTTATGTCCTACCAGGCAAGCAAGTCGCAGGCAATTGAGAATGCCGGTAGGCTGATCAAAGCAGGAGCCGATGCGGTCAAGCTGGAAGGCGGAATCGAGATAAAAGATACTGTTAGGTCAATTGTTGAAATTGGCATACCTGTAATGGGTCATATTGGGTTCCAACCACAAACAACTACTCTTCAAGAGGGATACAAGGTGCAGGCAAAGACAAAAGACGCAGCCATTGACCTCATAAATAATGCAAAGGTCCTTGCAGAAGCAGGTGCTTTCAGCATCGCACTTGAAATGGTAACAAAAGAGGTATCCAAGATAATTACAGAATCAGTAAATATTCCAACAATAGGAATCGGTTCTGGTCCTGACTGCGATGGGCAGGTGCTAGTAGTCCATGATGTTTTAGGTTTATACGAAAAGATCAAACCAAAGTTTGTCAAGAGATATCTTGAACTTTCAGCAGACATTGTAAAAGCTGTTACATCTTACAAAAACGATGTGACATCGGGTAAATTTCCATCACAAGAACATTCGTTTTCAATGGAAAAGTCAGAACTTGAAAGGTTGAAAAAAGAGATTGCGCGAACATCCATCTCTTGATATTGTAAGCTCTGATGGTGCAGAGCTTTCAGGCAAAAAAATTGTATTGTGCATAACAGGAAGTGTTGCTGCATACAAATCAATTGAACTTGCCAGGTTTTTTATGCGTCATGGAGCAGATGTAACATGCGTTGCAAGCAAAGCTGCAACAGATCTAATCAAACCAAGCTACTTCAAATGGGCTACAGGCAATGAAGTAATAACAAAACTAACAGGGGAGCTTGAACACATAAAAGTTGCAGATTATAAACAGTCTGATCTGATCGTAGTATATCCCTGCACTGCAAACACCCTTGGAAAACTTGCACAGGG
>JAWOLM010000098.1:0-6489 GCA_033853455.1 Nitrosotalea sp.
TTAGTGATTCTATTCTAATCTAATTAGTATGGGATAGTCCATATGTGGACAGAGAAGAAACGATGGTGTGTGGGTTGATGGTAAAAGATCCAATTGACAAACTACTTGATGATGCAGCAAGCGGTAAATCATTATTTAGAAACAGGGAAGTCTTGCATTTTACTTTCATGCCAGATTTAGTACTGCATAGAGACGATGAGCAAAAAAAAGTTACCCAAGCACTTATTCCATTATTGAAAAAAGCACGACCTTCCAACTTGCTAGTTTATGGCAAGCCTGGTACCGGCAAGACCTTGGTAGTAAAAAAAGTCCTAAACAAGATCCAAGAAAGAGTAAAGGAAGGCTCCTTTCCTATCCAGTTACTTTATGCCAATGCAAAAGAGGAGACCACACTCTACGGCCTGTTGATAAAACTAGGCAGGCAATTAGTAGAGAAAGGCAAAGAAAAAGAATTTCCCACAACAGGGCTTTCGATTAGCGAGGTGTTCAATCGAATAATATCTGCAATAGAGAAAAACGGACTGAACACAGTATTTGTCATAGATGAGATTGATTATCTTGCAGAACTAGTCTCAAAGACAGGAAAAGACGTCTTTTACTCACTAACACGAGCAAATGAGAGGCTGAAAAAAGGCTCGCTTACGCTCATTGGAATATCAAACGACCTTACATTCAAAGAAAGACTAGACCCAAGAGTCCTTAGCAGTCTAAGCGAGGAAGAGATTGTCTTTACCAATTATACAGTTGATCAGATAAAAGAAATCTTAACGGAGAGAGTCAAAGAGGCCTTTATCCCAAATGTCTTGGACCAAGCAGCCTTAAACCTATGTGCTGCCATGTCAGGCCAAGAGCATGGCGATGCAAGGCGGGCAATCGACCTGCTTCGTGTGGCAGGAGAGATTGCAGAACGCGAACAAGTTGACATGATAAAAGAGGATCATATTCGCCGAGCCTCCTTAAAGATGGAAGAGGACAAGGAAACCACTGCGCTCAACTCCTATCCCCTTCATGAAAAACTCCTCATTCTTGCAGTTATGAAGGCAAATGGTAGCACCACAGGCGAGATTTACCAATCTTACAAAAACCTCTGCAAGACTACAAGGCAAAAGGAACTCACACAACGGCGAGTAACCCAAATGCTAAGTGAAATAGAGATGACCGGACTAATTTCAGGAAAAATAGTACACCAAGGCATGCACGGCAGGACAAAAAAGTTTGCTTTGACACTAAACCCAGAGACTGTAAAAAACGCCTTCAAAGAAGACTTGGTTTTAGAAGATCTTCTCTAACTAATTTCAGTGAAATCTTTTGTAAAGACCTTCATTGTGGCCAAGTTGACAATTATAGCAATTCCAGGAGTTGGAGTGATTCCAACACTTGCCTGATAACCTGTCTGGCTCTGCCAAGCTCCAGAATTCACTATCAACGTACCCTTGTACATGTCAAGGTCAACCACATGAACATGACCCGAATGAAAAATATCTGGAACGTCATTTATCACCATAAAATCTTCAAGCTCAGGAGCAATTGGAGTTCGCTTGCCGTAAATCGGGCTGAGATGCCTTGTTCTCAGTAACGCACGCATTGCCTTTGCAGGTTGCGCATAGCTTAGACCAGGAGTGGTTCCCACTACATCGTCAAGGCTCTGGCCATGGAACATCAGGACTTTTACTCCATTGAGGTCAACAAATGCAGGATTTCCAAGCATGAAAAAATTTTCTCTGTTCCACAAACTCATGTTGTGTTTTTCTGGTATTGCTGGTTGTGGAAGTGCGCGTCGTCCAGGATCATGGTTACCTGGAATTATGAAAGTCTTGATGTGTTTTGGAATCTTGTCAAGCATCTGGGCTGCCTTTGCCATCTGTTCGTTGATATCAGTCAAGAGCAATTCCTTGTCTTGGTTTGGAAAAATACCAACACCATCGATTATGTCACCACATATCAAGAGAAATCGAACCTTTCTTGCAACAGGTTCTGGACTTGAAAGCCAGGAGATAAACTCGGCAAACTCTTTTTCCATGAAATACTTGCTGCCAATGTGAATGTCTGATATCAGAACCGCGTATGTCTCAGTCTTTGAACGGTTTGATATGTGGTCTGGAACATCTGGTACGAGTAATTCCTTTACAATAAATCCACCATTCTTACCATTTGTGATGTTTGCCATCACAAACTGGTCCATCAAAAGCGAGTTTGCAGTCTCCTGCAATTCTTGGTTGAATACTAGCATCTCAAGAGAGCCTGTGGGGTCATCTATGACAAGCTTTGTAACATCACGCTCGCTCTTTCTATCCATCAAGAGACCTGCAACAAATGTCTCCTCGCCAAGCTTTACTCCAGTAACATTGCCTATGGATGTGAGTTTTTTTGCCTGAGATCTTTGCATCATTATCTTGAGCAGTTTTGAATATCTGTCAGAAAATAAAGTCGTAAAACCATCAATTCCTTCCGCAGAAGTGACCTTTTTTGTAGGATCGAACAATACCGCATGCCTATCCTCAACACTTTCATCTACTTCTGACTCTACAAACATCTTGAGGTCGTTTTGATTTATCAAAAACAGATTTTGTTTGGCTTTTTCCCGAACGACTTGTTTGATTATGTTCTGAAGTTCCTTCACATCTATTTTTTCTAATATCTTAAAGGCATCAGGATGAATCTGAAATCCCTTGCTTAAAGCGTATGTAATTGCAGAGGATACTTCTTCTTTCACAAACTGTCATAATGCAGCTTTTAATTAAATCTGTTCAAGCCACCAACTTTCAAATAACCATATCAAAACAAATCAATTGTTGGCAAGAAAACGATATCTAGTATTTTTAATTTTCATTGCAGTATTTTCAATTGCATATTCTATAGGCAGCATAAGCACAATGTCAGAAGAAGACTCCAAGTCTTTTATCAAAGAGTTTGAACATACAGTCGAAGGAATTGATGCAATAGGAATTTTCATGCATAATGCTTCCGTTGCAATTCCAATGTTTGTACCTGGTTTTGGAATTGCATGGGGTTCTTTTGCAGCATATTCTACAGGTCTTGCATTTAAGGCTCTAGTTTCAACTACACCCTCTCTTGCAAAGCTACCACCACTGGCCATAATCTATCTGTCACCTTTTGGCGTGATGGAACTCATAGCTTATTCTATCGGCATGTCTCGAAGTTTTCTTCTAATCAATACAATTCTCAAAAAATCTTCCCTCAAAAAGGAACTACGTCCAACACTAATTGAGATAGGAATCGTAATTGCCCTGTTGCTTGTTGCGGCATTCATAGAATATACAATGATCCAAGAGTTTGGTTCCACACTTGTTCACCCCAAGACACCCTAGATACTTGAAAACTCAACTTTCAGAAACCAAACCACTTGAGACAAAAGATTTGGAACGGTCAAGCGGGAATTGCCTAATTGCGTTGTTAAATTATACCTATTGATTAAATACAAGTTTTGGGCCTAGCAAATCAAATGGTGTACCGTTTCTTACCTCTAATGGCAATTGCCGGACTTGTGATCATATTCTTACTTCCTCATAATGCATATTCAGATTCTACATCTAGCAGATATCTAATTCAAGCCACAGGTTTTGTAGCTGGCAGCCAAGATATTCTCGACTCTACATTTGTTATACAACTTACCACAAGTGCACAAAGTGGAACCAGCATACTTTCTACTTTAGATAATGGTCT
Source organism: Nitrosotalea sp. (assembly GCA_033853455.1). Taxonomy (GTDB): domain Archaea; phylum Thermoproteota; class Nitrososphaeria; order Nitrososphaerales; family Nitrosopumilaceae; genus Nitrosotalea. The sequence continues at coordinate 3,685 of JAWOLM010000098.1, forward strand.
AGTTACAATTAGTGGAGATAACTATCTTAACACAGGCAGTTGGACCACAACTTTATTGCGAGATGGAAAATACGTCGTGCTTCAAGGAAATGCACAGGATCTACGCGGCAATACCATTCAACTCAATCTCTTTGGAAGACAAATTGATAGTACGCCAAATGGTATAGTTTACAGCATCACTGGCAAAATTACCAGCTCGGAAACTTTGCGAGTTATCTACAGCGCAAAGGCTACAGTGACTGCAGCATCAACTATCACACAAACCACACAGCCGACACAAGTACAAAACCAGACATCAGCAAATATCATGAGAATCAGTATACTTGCTGGATCATCAAACGTCAATAATCAAATTTATTTTTCTCCATCAATTGCCAAAGTAGTTCCAGGAACTACAATAATCTGGACCAACAATGACAATGTGCCACATAGAATAATGAGTGGAATTGCATCGGCCTTTAAAGGAAACAATACAATTCCGATGTTTTCCGCTGACGGAATAATTGATAGTGGAATGATTGCACCAGGAAAATCATTCCAATATATCGTAACCAGCTTTAACACCAAAGCTTATCTCAGCTCCGCAGCATCACAATACCTGAACTTACCGCAGGAACAGACAGCTGGCGACATTACCTTCTTTGATCCAAATTACACATGGATGATAGGAGTAATAATTCCGTCCTCTATTTCGACAGCCCCAACTCAAACATATCAAGTAAACATATTACAGGGAGCATCTACTGCTACAAGTAATCAGTATCTCTCTCCAACTTCTGTACAACTTACTCCAGGCTCAACAATTGTTTGGAAAAATAATGATTCTGTTGCACATAGAATCTTGAGCGGTCAATCAAAATTGCAAACAACTGGCGGTGCAGGGGGGCCAGTTATTGTGCCTCCAGCATTTACTCCAGACGGCAGGATAGACAGTGGTATGATAGCTCCAGGACAAACCTTCAAGTATACAATCACAGGTCTTGGAGTATTTTCTTTCTATGATCCATCAAATACATGGATTAATGGAAACATCATTTCAGTATCACAAATATCACAAATGCCACCAGTACAAGTAAGCATCTTGGCAGGTTCATACCAGCCTCAGGGATCAGCTGCCCAATCAAATCAATACTATGTCAACGGATACTATAATCCAGATCAAGTCATGATCTCTCCTGGAACTACAATAATCTGGACCAACAATGACAATGTAGCACATACCATACTTAGTGGAAGTGCGACATTTAGTACGGTAAATCCCTACATTCCAGACGGCAGAATAAAGAGTGGCCCAATAGCTCCGGGGCAAACCTTCCAGATCACTATCAACGATACAGGAATGATAAGGTTCTATGATCCAAACTATACTTGGATGAATGGAATAATCATATCATTGCCATACACACAAACTCATGTGATAAATGCTAATCCGCCAAGCAACGCGATTACGCCCATTCTTCACTAAACTATCTGAAATTGATGTACGACTCTAGTTTTGTCTGATCAAAAACCATGACGGAAAGATCCGAGAACTGTCTTCCTTCCAAATCCTTTACTGTGCCTACAAAATGAGTTTCATTCTCAGTTGTTATATTCTCAAAGACATGGACCTTCATCTTTGAAGTGTCAAAGCCATGATTTTTCAGATAAATTGCTATCTCTGATTGCATAAAGTGTTTTAATGGCTCTTTTGGCCAAGGGCGTGGCACTAGAACCACACTCAGGCCATCTATCAATGCTTTTTGGAGCTCAAGTTTTTCTTCTTCAATACTGGTTGAAATATGCATGGTAATGACCCTGCTCTTGTCCAATGGCACTCTTGCCTTCGATGCTGCCACTTGGATTGAACTTATGCCAGGAACTATCTGTACATCACCAAAAATTTCAATTAATCTATCTACTACCTCTGATTCAGAAAAATTCACATCCCCTGTAAACGGTACAACGCATGTTTTGTTTCCAAGAGACTTGACAACCTTCTGATAAGCTTCTTCCTGGTTTTGCATTGTAATTTCATGAACCTCTTTATTTTTGATCAGCGTTTCAATTGTTTTGAGAGTATACTTGTAACCAATTACTATATCACAATTTGATACAATTTCCTTGACAATATCTGTAACATATTTTGGCGAGCCAGGTCCAACTCCAACTGCAAAAACTTTGCCCATTGAAAACTCTCTTGTAATGTTCAATATAATTTAGAGTACCAATGTCATTGAAAGGTATAACGCAGTTGGCTTTTATTTGACTGAATGGAGATTTCATTATTGGATTCTAGAATAATAATTTCAATCTCATTGATCTTAATTGGGTTCATTCCAAACTCTTTTGCTAGTTCACAAAATTCTACACTGGACTCGCAAGGAAACTATGCAAATCCATCACTTGGCATAACATTTCAGGCTCCAGCAGGATGGACAGTGCAGGAACCCAAGAAATCACAGCCTGATGCACCTGATGTGGCAGTCATAGCTCCATATTCGAATGGATTTACAGCTTCTATCTCCCTTATTGTTGAGAATGCAAATGGGACCTCGCTTGACAACTACGTCAAAAACAAACAAACTCTGCTAATGTCAAACAACCAATCTAACATAAGATTCCTATCGGAAGAAAATGACACTGTAGCTGGCCTTGCAGCAAAAACTTTGCTGCTTGAAGAAAATTTTACTGCACAAAATAATACAAATGCAATAAAATTCAAACAAACCACCGTATTGTCAAATGACAAATTTTATACAATAACATATGCAAATGATGCAAAAAACTTTGATGCCGACCTGACAAACTATGAACAGCTGTTAA
>JAWOLM010000099.1:0-2673 GCA_033853455.1 Nitrosotalea sp.
AAGCTGCCTTTTCACTTGGACAGATGTGCCTTAGAAGTGGAATAAAACCACTGGAGGATGCAACACGCAATGACCCAAGTCTTTTTGTCAGACATGAAGCAGCGGTTGCTCTTGGTGTTATAGGTTCCCAAGATGCCAAAGATACTCTGCAAAAAGCACTCACTGATTCAAGTGAGCAAGTAAGAGACTCTGCCGTGGTTGCACTGTCAAACCTAAAGTTTATGGAAAAACTTTGCAAGAACGAAAAATTTGCAAAACTAACTGGCGGCTAGATTGGAACTACCTGCGTACCTTCTGGAGCAGACCTAAAATCGTAAATCGCGTCAATGTTCGAGTTCTCAAATATTTCAGAGTCATGTGTTATAATGATAAACTGTGATATGGCATCAACATTTGATTCAAACGCTTGAGAAAGAACATTAACAAGACTTCTTCTTCGCTCATGGTCAAGATGCGTAGTAGGTTCGTCAAGTATGATAAAATTCAGATGAGACGAGCCCATTAGATGAGCCATGCCAAGGCGCAATGCAAGTGCTACGCTAACCTTTTCTCCGCCGCTCAAAGACTCCAAGTCAAGCATAGAATTTCCAGCATAGCAAGTAATTCCAATATCGCGTGCCTTGTCTTCCAACATTATTCTTTGAATCTTTACATTAAATGTTGCAAGATACTCTGAAGCTTTTTGAGATATCATGCCAAGCGCCCATGAGCGAAGACTCGTAGCAACAGGACCATCCCTATTGTAAATTTGGCTACGTATCGTTTCAAGATTTGAAATGTATCGTTTCAGATGATTTAGCTCACCTAAAACAGTTGAAATCTTTTCAGATTCTTCTCTGTGAAGTTTTAGTCTTGTGGTGATGGCTCCTAGTTGTTGGTCTAACGTACTGATGGTTGCTCGCTGTCTGTCAATTTGTACTCTTAGTTCTCTGAAACTTGTTATATCAAAATCTCTTGTTTCCTCTACCAAGGATGAAATTGTTCCTATGGCATTTGTAGAATATTCATCTATTGCAAACTGCGTTAGGTTTCCTGTAGTGGTAACCTCAAGTGGAACTTGTCTTATGTTTTTCTGCAAACTTGAGATCTCCTCTTTGAGTTTTGACAACTCTTCTTGGTTTTTGATGTTGTTTGAGGATAGGACACTCTCTGCTCTTACTACTTGTTGAATCTTCAAATCGTTCTCTTTTTTCTTGTTTTGAACAATCGCTTCTTCTTTTGTAAGATCTTCTTTCTTCTTTGCCAGTGCCTCCAGTTCCATGCGCAAGTGTTCCTGCTCAAATAACGGATTTATGCGGTCTACCTTAGAATCACAAACAGGGCATTTTCCATCAACTAGGTGTAGTTTGTTTGCAATCTCTTGCTGTCCTTTTAACTTGGCTATCTTTTCTCCCACCTCTCTTGACTCTAAACGACTCTTCTCCCATTCTTGTTGTATCTGCCTACCTTCTGATTCTACCTGTGGCTTGGTCGCAAGAAAAGGAAGGCTACTTGAACATTCGGAAAACCTTCTTTCTTTTTCTGCAATGTCTTTTTTGATTGAAGTCACTGCGTTTCTGAGGTATCTTACAAGTTCGTCTTTTCTGTTTTCTATCTCTTTTATCTTGAGTTCCTTTGGGGATTCGATCTCTATCCTGCTTTGTAACAGAACAAATTCTTTTTCTTTTGATGTCTTTTCATCTTCGAGTGTCTTCTTCTGTGGTTCCAAGGATGCAATCTCTTTTGATAAGGAATCCATCTTTCCTTGAAGCATATCTACGCTGGTGTCGTCATATTCAAGCCTTGACCTTACCGATGTCCTGAAAGAATCTATTGTCTTCTTCATGATCTCATATGCGGTATCAAGCTTGTCTATGCCAATTATTGCGTTAACAAGTTCCTTGAATTTTTTAGGGTCAGCATCTATTATTGACTGCAATTCTCCTTGCTGTACAATTGACGCCACTTTGAGTTTCTCAAAATCGAGTCCTATCAATGACTCTATCTCTCTTGTCATGGACTCGCCAAACTGTTTACGCTCGCCTGCTGCAAGCGGTACTAGTTCTCCATTTGTCTTTTCGTACAATTGGGCTGCCACAGTTCCTTTTGAATCAATCTTGCGAACTGCCTCAAACTGTCTGCCTCCAATAGAAAATCCGACCTTGGAATATGCTTGACTGCTTCCCCGACGTAGTAATCCCTTTGTAGATTTTCTAATGTGTTCTCCAAAGAGTGCAAATGTTATTGCGTCAATTACGCTTGATTTTCCCGCACCGTTTGGTCCGACAAAAACAGTTACGCCGTTTCCAAACTCTAGCTTGGTGTGCGTATGCGAAAGAAAGTTTTCTATTTCAACTGACTGTAGCATTCCCAAACCCCTTTTTGAATTGAAGATAGTCTTCATTGATTGCATGACTTGCTTCCTCCACACTTCCCTTTGAGAGCAGAGGCAGTAACTCATTTATTGCAAAATTTGCAAGTTCTGTAGACCCTAGTATTTCTTTAGCAATTTTGTGCATCTCTTCTTCTATCTTTACTGGTCTTTCAATAAAGACAGAACCACTTGCCTGCTCAGATGAAATGTGCCTCCAGAAACATCGCAAGGTTGCATCAGATATCCTTGCAATCTGACTCTGGACTAGTCCAGGTTCTAGCATCTGACCTGTTATCTTTATCTCAACTATTGGTTTTCTA
>JAWOLM010000100.1:0-7449 GCA_033853455.1 Nitrosotalea sp.
AGGAAAAACCCGTAGGATTGATTGGAGGCATAGAGATTCTTGACGGCGTATTAAAAAAGCCAACTGCTGATTTCTTTGAAAAAACACTGATCAAAGATGTCATGAGTAAAAGGCTGATCATGCTGAGTGAAGGGGCTATACTGGGTGAAGTCTTGAATCTATGGGCACAGACAGGACGAGCATTTGCCATCATACCAAATATGTATCATGGATATTCTGCAATCTCTGCAAGAAGGCTTCTTGAGGTAGGAATGACCTGCAAGACAAAGTTAACGGTTCAAGATATTTCAAAGAAAAAGATCATTACTTTTAGGAAAGACCAGACAATAAAAGAAATAATTGAATCCATGTTCAAAAACAAGACTAGAAAGTTAATCTTGAAAGATACTTCAGATTTCATAAGTGATAGAATAATCATTCAAAAGATATCGCGAGACCTAAACTGTTTGCATGACATTCATAATTTCTTAGAGATGCGTGGGGATGAATTTAAGTTGGATAAAGCTAAACAAGTCTCTGACCAGACTACCTTAGAAGAAGCATGTGAAATATTGTATAATATGCAATCGCCCTATCTTTTACTATCTGATGGGGTAGTAACACCGTGGGATATTATAACAAATCTCGGTTCAAAAAATATAGAGTACGATTTGAAATCTCAAGGATAATTGTTTCAAAACTAGATTTAGCTAACGGAAAATAAAGCAATTGTTTAAAGTATTATCGCGCTTTTTCGTGGTTGTTGTTAGAATTATTGGATTTATTAGAATGACCATTGTTCTGTAATTCTACTTTTTCTAGGAAATCGCGAAGAAGCATTGTGATAACATCAGCTCTACTTGTGAGACCAGAACTGAGCGCTTCTTCTGTTTTTAGAAATGCGTCTACTCTATCCATCATTTTTTTAGATATTGATACAGGTTGCCACCTATTATTATCCATCTATCATTTATTGGGGTTTTGCACTTATAAAATCTTAGCAAATGTTTTACCCATCTATCATAGATTTTGTATAAAAATAAATTATCTTGTAATTAATGAAAAAAAAATACAACATTTATGGTGTTGTAAATTTACGGTACACACGAAGATTTTTCTCCTCAAGGAAGAAGTCTCTGCTACTAACGTATTTTCAACTAATCTTTATGATTGATTCAATCGTTGTAAGATTTGCTGACAGACCATTCTAATTTCTGAATCAGAACCAATGCTGCAGAGGCGAGTAATGTCTGTTGTTGTAACGATTCCTACCAACTTGTTTTCATGTACTATGGGCATTTTGTGAACTTTTGTAAGCTTCATCTTCTCTGCTAGTTCCCAGATTGTAGCATCAGGATCTATTGAGATAAGAGGATGAGACATTATTTCTCTTACTGGAGTTGACATAGGCTTTTCATTTATCGCTATTTTCCGCACAAAATCACTTTCTGTAATTATTCCTGCTGGGACGCCTTTTTCCATTACTATTATGCATCCGATTTTTTCTTTGCTCATTTTTTTGGCAGCATCCATTATGGTAGATGATGAATCTGTTGTGACTACCTCTTCCTTCATTATGTCCTTTGCAAAGTATTCATCCATTGTAGTCTATACAAATTAGGTGCTTAAAAACTAGAAATTTAATTATCATTAGTGGTAATTAATTAGTTACAAACCTGTGGATTTGGATATGTCATTAATGCTTTTTCTACCTGTCTATCATTTTACATGGTCTATAACTTGGACAAGTTTTTGTTCTATTTCCTTACCAAATTTGTCGAATTGTCTGTCCTTTACATTAGCAAGAAGTGAAGTAGGCCTTGCTAAGCTAATTAGATTTTCATTGTTTTTCTGATAAACAGCAATTGGACAGGGAAGTAGAAGTCCTATTTCTGGATTTGATTCCAGAACTTGTTTTGCCAATGAAGGATTGCACACTTCCATAAGTCGATACTCGGAACTGAAATCGAGCCCCTTTTTCCGTAGCATTTCTTTAAAGTTGAGGGTTTCTATTACTCCAAACCCAATCTCCTTTAGAGCTGCAGTTATGTCTTCAACAGCTTGATTTATCGTCTTTTGAGTCTTAACAGTATAACTAAAACTCGGATTATTCTTATCAGAAGTCATTGTAATACAGACTGTATACTGCGTTATAACATTCTGGTAAAATATCAGGCGTGATAATGTGGTTTTCTATTGAATATGATTTTCATCTTATTTCTGATGTGACACATTTCTGCTATGTTCCCAATTGATCTCGATTTCTCCTTGTCTTATTTTACGAGAAGAACTGGGATTTTGGATTTGTGTAAAACGGAATAGGCCACACTTCCTAGAAACATTTCTCTTACTGGACCAAATCCTCTTGAGGCAATAACTATCAGATCAAATCCTTTACTCTTTGCATAGTTAGCTATATCATGTGGTGTCACATCCCCTTCAATTATTTTTTCATGAAAATCAATGCCCTTTTTCGCCGAGCTAACTTTGGCCTCGTACATGAACTTGTTGATTTGCTGTAACATTTGTTTTCTGTAAGGTCCAAATACTTTGGGACCACTTAATGGTAGATAAAATGGGACCACATATAGTCCAGTTATTGTACTGTTGCACTGTCTTGCGATAAAAGTTGCAAAATCAAGTCCTTTAAGAGAGTTCTTGGAACCATCCAGCGGAACAAGTATCTTACTGATTCTACGTTTCATGTTTTATTGGACCACCATCTTTCCATACATGCCATCTTCTGCATGACCGGGGTAGGTACATACATACCAGTACGTTCCGGGTTGGGAGATTGTAACTTGATAACTCATTTCGTATGCATATCCTATTTTTTTGTCCGCATTTGGAAGAACTGGCATCATTGACACTATTCCGCCATACATCATGCTATGCATTGGCATGTATGAATAAGGAGGTGCAGCTGTCATTATTACAAAGTTGTGTGCCATATCTTCGTCCAAGTTTATCGAAGTAATATTCAACTGTGTTCCCGCTTTGATAACAAGTGTAGGATCTATTATGTTTCCTATGACAAAGACATCATCTTTTGCATATGAGGGGAGTGAAGCACCAGTCATGTTCTTTGCATCATCTCCCATCATTGATAAAGCTGAGATAATTACATTTTGAGAGTTAAAGGTAATGGTATTACTATCCTTTGAAATCTGAGCATACTCTGGCAAATGAGTTGCTGCTTCTGCATCATTTATTGAAATTGTTTTAAAAGCTTGATAGTACGAGCCATACATCATTCCATATTGTGATTGGCTTTGTGGGCCAGTATAATTGGTCTGCGGATTCACCAAAGATGGTTTCAGAAACTGTTGTTGGAATTGAGGATTTTGCATCATCCAAGGTCCCATGTATTGATTCTGAAAGTTGGGGTTTCCCATCATTCCATACATGAAGTCTTTGTTTTGAAACATGTAGTTGTACATCTGTTGTCTTAGTTGCGGGGTTTGCATCATGTATCCCATATATTGGCTAGAATATTGTGGGTGCATCATTATTCCATAAGGATTGTAAGTATTCATGAAAATAGCATAACCGACTGCTATTCCTACAGCAAAAAGCCCTACTGCTATTCCTATCCATATGTATTGACTAGTCAATAGTTGAGACTAGGTTTTCTATCTATTATAACCCTGATAAAAATATCAGAAATGAGAATCAATATTTGAACCGCTAATTATGTCATAGTTATTTCAAAATTGATAATTACAGATCTTACTATAGGTAAATTCACGTTATCCTAGGATATTAAATCCAAAATCTCTAAAAATGAGTTTGAAGAAGACTAAATCGACGGACTGAAAATAGATGGCAGTAAAATGTCAATGTACTGAATGTAATTGCACATCTCAACTCTTCAAAGTTGACAAGGATGGAAAGTATATCTGTTCTAGTTGTAGACTAGGAAAACACCTTCACACAGATTGATCTTCTACGTATCTCAAAATATTATCTTGCTCTAGACTTGCTATGTATTTTTTGTAGAACGAAGATCTGCATCACGGGTTTCAGGATTAAATTTCAACCCTATCAAAACCAATACAGAGCCAATCATGAGGTTTGCCCCAAATAAGACTGGCTGCAATCCTGTTGATGCAGAGCCTATTTCTACAGCTACCAAAGGTGCCCAGGCCCCAATTATCAAACCTGCATTGAATACAAAACCTGCAGAAGTATTCCTAATTTGAGTTGGAAATCTCTCCGACAAGAAGGCAGGAATTGGTCCAAAACCGCTTGTTGCAAAGATTATCAAAAGAGACGCATAAAACATTCTTTCCGTTGTGCTTGCTGCATGATAAAATCCCAAAAGCAAAGGAATGGCAAGTATTGTGGTCAAGACTGCAAAAATTCCTATTGCACGTATCCTTCCTATCCTCTGGCTAATCCAGCCTGTAAAAATATAGCCCGTCATTGACGCAAATGTAACTACTGCCATTATTGTAGCAGTCTCTGATCCTGTAAGATGAGTGTACTGTGAAAGTAATGTTGGTAGAAACCCAATTGACGCATAATAGGCATACATCAACCCACTTGTAATGATTAGAGTCAAAAAGAAGTGCTTTCTATTGGAACCTGAAAATACTTTTTTTAGTGGCGTTTTTTCTAACATTTGCTCTTCAAGTTTTTCTTTCCAGATTTTTGATTCATTCATCTTAAGGCGGAGAACTAGGGCAAGCAAACTTGGTATTATTCCTGTAAAAAACATTATACGCCATCCTACCTCCAAAAATGACTCATCTTGATAAAGAGTGGATACTAGCCAATACGTTAATGAAGCAATAAGGAACCCAAATGGAAACCCACTTTGTATAAAACCAGAGACCAGGCCTCTAGAAGGCCTGGATATAGATTCCATCGATATGACTGCACCACTTCCCCATTCTCCTCCTGCAAAAAGTCCCTGTGTGATTCTTAATGTGATAAGAAACAAAGGCGAGATAATTCCGACAGCTTGCCATGTGGGAAGAAGTCCAGTTGCAAACGTGGCAAAAGAAAACCCTATGATAGTAATTATCATAGCTTTTTTTCTACCTATCTTATCTCCAAAAATGCCAAACAAAGCTCCGCCAAGAGGTCTTACCACAAGAGTCGCTGCATAAGTACCAAATGTTGCAAGAAGACTTAGCTTTTGATCACTTGATGGAAAAAATAGCTGGCTCACAGATGATATCACAAATAGCATTAGGACTAGGTCAAAACCGTCAAGAGCCCATCCGAACCATGAGCCTAGTACAATTGTCTTCTCAGAGTTATGGCGATTTGTAATTTTTGACATGAATATCCATCATTTTTAATTTCATTGTCACGATATGATATTAAACCAAAAAGGGAAAAATTGATTTGATAAGCAGGTTATCTTATGACCATGACTGGGCAGCTGGCATGAGTGACTACCGCAGAAGCTACGCTACCTAGCAAGACTTTCTTAAATCCTGTTCTGCCCCTAGTTCCCATTACTACTAGATCTGATTTTCTATCTTTAGCATAGTTTATGATCTCTTCTGGTACACTAGCCCTTGTTTTGATTACCTTGGATTCGAATAGAACACTGTTTTTGTCTGCCTCTTTCCCTACAGAGTCTAGCCATTTTTGTGCAATCTCAGCTTGTTTTCTTATGAATTTTTGAAGTGTTGTGGTAGACCCGCGAAACGCATCCGATTGATGAAACTTTACTACTGCTACTGCAGATAGCTTTGCATTCTGTTCTCTTGCCAAAGAAACTGCATAATCTGCTGCTTTCATAGAAAGATCAGAACCATCTATTGCTACAACAATATTCACAAACTTTTCATTTGCCATTAAGGTGAAATGGATTGTATTTTATTAAAACAAGTTGCTGAATATCACGTTTGATATTAACCGATGATGTCGTTTTACTTTATAATTTAAAAGTATGAAATTAGATTATCATATTTGATATCTAGTTACTCAAGTCAAATACACTAGAACCATTATTTTGATTGTATAATGTCACTTCAATTAGGACATATCAAGGGAATTAGCATCAGATTACATTTCACTCTAATCATCACATTTTTTCTAATTGATTGGACTCTCGCTACCTACTTTATGCCTGACTATGTGAAAGGCCTTACTTCTGTAGACTATTGGATTATGGGTTCAATTGCGACAGCAATTTTGTTTTTTTCTATACTGCTTCACGAGTTGGCACATTCAATAGTCGCTACAAGATATGGCATACCTGTAAGAAGTATCACACTTTTTATTTTCGGTGGAGTCTCCGACATAGCCAAGGAACCAAGGGACTTTCATCAAGAATTCAAGATGTCAATTGTCGGTCCTCTTACAAGCCTTGGCTTAGGGGCAATCTTTGGACTGTTATTGTGGCTAGTTCCACATTATGTTACAAGTTCAAGTAACACTGTAGGATATTTCGATCAAGTCCGAGGGATCTTGTTCTATGGTGCCATTGCAAATGTTATGCTTGGAATATTCAATCTAATACCAGCCTTTCCTCTAGATGGGGGAAGGGTCCTGAGAGCAGGATTGGTAAGATGGAAAAAAGATTATCATCAAGCAACAAAAATTGCAACGACAATTGGAGTATTCATATCGTATATTTTCATGGGATTTGGATTTTTGATTCTTCTCAGAGGAGATTTTATCGGCGGTTTGTGGATTGTTTTAATTGGTTGGTTCCTGCACAGTGGAGCCCAATCATACATGTTACAGTTTGAGCTAACTACTTCACTAAAAGGAATAATTGTAGGAAATATTATGAATACCAAAATAATTTCAGTCAGGCGAGATTTGACTGTCAATCTAGTTCTGAGGGATTTCTTTATGACTAGTATGAAAAGTGAACTTCCTGTGACAGATGATGAAAACCATCTTTTGGGCATGATTGCTTTGAAGGTTGTACTAGCTGTACCGGAGAATCAACGGGAAAGTGTACGGGTTCAGGATGTGATGGTCCCACTAAGATCTCTTGCAGTTATGGAATCTAATGCTGAGGCCGAAAAGGCTCTGTTAGAAATGGTTCAGAAGCGTGTTGGAAAGGTCTTTGTGTGTGACAAAGAGGGCAAGCTTTTGGGAGTGGTAAGCAAAACTGACATCATTGAATTGGCAGGAGAACGCCAAAAATATTTCCAGGCTATAAATAAAACTGAATAGATTCAGTTCTTTTTTCTAGATTCATGGAATCATCGAGGCCTTGTAAATGCATCTACAATGTCACGAGCTGTGATAATTCCTGAAACTTTATCCTTTTTCATTAGGGCTAGTCTTTTTATTTTATTTATTGACATTATCTCAGCTGCGTCATTTCCTCTTATGCCAAACCGTGCAGTTACAAGGGGAACTGTAGCATACTTTTCAAGACGATCTTGACAATCAACATCCTTGGTAAGCACTCTAGTCAACAAATCCCTTTCAGTAAAGATACCGTAATGGGTATCATCCTTTGATATGAGAATGCTGCCTATTTTTTTTGTA
>JAWOLM010000101.1:0-4908 GCA_033853455.1 Nitrosotalea sp.
CTGCAGGTTCAAGTTTCTTCGCTGGTATTATCTCAAGTTTATTTGGAATTGGTGGAGGAACAGTCTTTGTACCACTCATGGTAGTAGCGATAGGTTTGTCAATGAAACTTGCTGCGCCAACTTCACAGTTCATACTAATGTTTGCAGCGGCGTCTGGAATGATTGTTCACTCTATGCTTGGACATCCTGATTATATTCAGGCAGGATTCCTGTCCGTGGGAGCGTTTGCAGGCGGTATTGTAGGTAGCAGGCTCTCACTTAGAGTAGAAGAAAAAAAATTGCGAATATTCGTCACAATAGTGCTTGCAATAACCTCGATCAAACTGTTTATGGATGGACTCAGTGCGCTTCACAAGAGCCCATAATCTAACTATCTACTTGGTGTTTGTTTTTCGATCTGGTAAAGATTTTTTTTAGATAATAGGACTGTCTTATTATCTTCACCTATCCCTTCGAAATCTATTGCAAGCAATCCAAATTTATCATTTAGGTCACGCTTGTCAGAAATAGTGAATTTGATCTTTAACTTATCGTTAGTATAAAGTGGCTTTAGGAATCGAGTCTGTCGATTATTCCATGATGGATCGCCGTCAATACCATAAAAGATCAAAAGGTTTCCGTACATCTCGTCTAGTCTTGTGAACTCGCCTTCCATTCTTGCAAGTATGGCTCTTCCTGAAACCATCTTTCTTTCCTTGTTTGAAATTTCTTTTTCGTAAACTATGTTCTTTATTCCTGAAAAGGAGAGGTATTTTTCAAGATCATCTGGTGTAATTTTGCATTCTGAGAAGAATTCCTCTCCAATCTGAAGATCAGAGAATTTTTTCATCAGGATCTTGTTTCGTCTGGATAGTAAATTATTTCAGAATTTGAGACTGCTTTTCCAGAATTGAAAAAGTTTATGGCATTTAAGATCTTGGCATTACTAGACTCTGTCCCATCTACACTACCAGGAAGAATCAAATGCAGCCTTATCTTTGATTTGAGCACATCGCTTAGTTCTTGATTAACAGTAGTTGCAAATGGTCTTAATGCTCCTCTAAAAACTTCAACTTTTGCTCTGTCCTCACCAGTTACCTTGTTACCCGATGGTAAATCGGGACCGATGACTATGATTGTGCCTTCTTTCCCTTTGAAAAGAGGAGGATTCTTTGCTCCTCCTGGAACGAATCTTTCTAGAGTTTCTTGTATCACAATTGCAGGAGTGTTAATGAATTTATCCACGAGGCCATCCCACTGCTGCCTTGATAGCTCCACCAGCTTTGAAATTTGTGGAAGTTTTCCTGTGACGTAAATTACTGCATTAATGGGCCCAATTTTCTGCGTTGCAGTATTTAACATTCTTTTCATATTTTCTTGGCTTGTGATATCCATCACATGGGAATGGAATTTAGACAGTCTCTCTTCTGCCTCCTTTATGCTGGTTTTTGAAATCAGTATCACAGTTTTTCCACCCATGCTCTCAATACTCTGTGCAAGATGTTCTACTCTTGCAACATCTGATTCTTCTGTAGCATCTACCACAAACAGGATGACTTTGGAATTATAATCAGGGTTAGTTTCTGGTATTGAACATGCAATATGAGGTTTAACTGGATAGAAAACTCTGTCACCTGGAATGACCTTACCATTTAGTATCTTTGAGATGGCATCATCACATAACATCATGACAGTCTCGGCAACCTGCTGTTGGGACAAAAACTGTTCATCTGCAATCATCTTGCTCGTATTGTTCTGGATCTTCTCAGCAATTTGTTGAATTTTTGTTAAAAGGGAAGAGATGATTGTACCTAGTTTCTGGATTTCTTGCTCTGATGTTATTGATTTTACTTTTGCAAGCTTGGTTGCGGCTTGAACTATTCCATTTTTTATAGTATTTTCATCTTCTCCAAGCAATGGAAGTATGTCATTGTTAATACTCTCCACTTCTTCTGATGACAGGTTCTCAAAACCACTAACTCTCATAAATTCTGCAGCAGCCTTGGGATATACTGTCTTGTATATTCTGTCAGAGTGTACCGGACCTGGATTTGTTGCAATTGAGATTATTCCTTTGCTTGTAAGCTCCCAAGACATTGCTTCTGCAAGTCTATTCTTTGCTCCCTGGGATGCTGTATAGGGGCTTCTGAATCTGTAGGGTCTTTGTTCAAACGGACGTTCTTCGGTAAAGAAGGTCGAAATTGTGACTATCTTGCAACCTGGTTTCATTGCTTTTATCGCTTGAGCAGATGTCCAAAAAGTACCAGTGAGATGAATTCCAACCGTACTCTTGAAATCATTAATTGGAGAATTAGGGAAACATGTTACTGGGCCTGAAACTCCTGCATTGTTAATTACAATATCGACTATACCATGTGTTTTTTTCAATTCATCAAACATTTTTGAAACCCCTTGTTCGTCACTGACATCAACACCTGGAAAAATTTTAACAAAAGCTCCACTCTTCGCTTTGTCAATTATTGACTGTAATTCTTTAGAGGCTTCTTCGAGAGGTTCTCTTCTTCTTCCTAAAATGACTATGTTTGCTCCATTTTCAGCAAACTTGATCGCTATCGCTTTTCCTATTCCAGTACCGCTCCCTGTAACAACAACAAGTTTGTCCTGGAATTTGTGCATTGACAGAATCTGGCATATTTTTGGACTATTTATTCGATTGTGCTTGTACACTCGATATCACGCTAATATTTATTTGTGGGTCAAATTCACCCTGACGCATGCACGATTCAGAAACTGATACTTTTTCTAAGAAGAACAAGAGAACAGAATACTGTGAGTTATTAGAAAAAATCGGTGTAGCTGCACAGCCAAAACAATTTGAGACAGATGAAGTTGAAAAAAGTGATTACTATTCAAAATATTTCTCACACTCCCCTGCTATGGTAACAAACCATGGCTGCATAGAGGTTAAAGGAAGCAATATTGACGTTGTCCAGATAATCCAGAAGGGATAAGATGTCACAAGATCTAAATCCTCAACCATGGGGCGCGCAGGATAGATTTCAGGCGCACTTTATTGTCAAATGTGAAAATCTTCCATATCTTGATGACTTTATTGCGAAGACAAAACTAGAGACAAAAGGACACTTTGCAAGAAAAACCGTTGCAGATGTTGAATGGGTTGGGGGAGAACTCGCAGGTTTGCTCAGTTCGGATACAGAACTCAAATCACTGATTCTCAAACTGCCTTACAAAGATGCTTTAATCTGGGTAGAACCAACAAAAAAAGGAATCAGAATCCACGGCAAGTGGAAAAGTAGCAATGAGATGGGAATTACAAAGGAATTATTCGAAGTTTATGACAGGATAGCTTCCCATATTAAAAAACGCCTCTAGGCTCTCCACCAGTCAAGTGCTAAACAATCAATTTTATTTCCTCGAGGAATTGCAAGTATGAATTGTTTACGTACTGTTGTAGCTAATCTTCCTGCAAGCACTACACTTGTAGCAGACATGGTGTCTGTTGAATTGTAAACTTGTAATAGATATGGCGCATGGTCTATACCGGGACCTTTCTGATACACTGCAAAATCGCAACCAAATTTGATTCCGGGATTTACAATGTATCCCTTATTCCTAAACTCTTTGTACACTTGATATTTTTTGTCAAAGTTGTGATGCTCCCGTCTACATATCTCTAACATTTCGTGTGAAAGGATCGTTTTTTTAGCTTTGTAGATTTTTAGCTTTGCCTCTTCCAGAAGATAATATCCTTCGATTAGGTCTAAAATCAAAGGAACGTTGATCTCTTCGGGTTTGGGTTTAGTGACTCCTATTGGTTTTCCATAGTATCCATTTGCGAATAAAGATCTTGAATCTTCCAGATTCCATACTATTATCCTATTCTCAATTAATTCTCCTTTCAATCTATATTCTAAAAATGATTAATCGATTTTAGTGTTTATGAAGACATCAAAAAAAGGAAATGATTTTTGATTTTAAAGGCTGAGTGCCAGCAAAATGAACGAATCTGATACCTGAAGGCATTTATCTGACATTTCTTCTATTCCCTCCACCACGTCTTTTAGGAGCATTAGTTCTTTTGTAGTTGTAACCTCATCTAGAACTTTTATCGTCAGTGAACGATATTTTTCGTCAACTGTCCTTTCTATCTTCTGTGCCTCATGGGCCAAGTCTATGGCAACTGTGGTATTACCACCTAGCGCTCGGACTATCTCATTTATCTTGTAAATTTGGTCTACAGCCTGTTCAATGAGTTCGCCCAAATCTTTCTCAATCTTTTCTTTTTTTAGGGTTGCTCCTTTGATGTTTGATAACTTGAAGGCTATTCCTGTGATATACCCTGCAATTTCATCCATCGTATATGCTGTGTTTAACAGATTTTCTCTATTCATCATCAGACCTCCGACGTCCGCAATTTCACGAGTTATCTTTCTTCGTAAAGCTTCGACCTCATCTTCAGTATTTTTTATCCTTTCAAGGACCTGCTTTACCTCGGACTTGTCAGACTTGATTATCAATTCCGGAAGTGATGAAAGGTCTCTGACTGCATTGAGAATCCTGTTGATTTCATCCTGTAAAACGGCAAGAGCCTTTCTTTTTGCCTGAACTTCAAGTTCTCCGCTATACATCTAGACGTTTTATCTAATGCCTGCAGCTAATAATCCTTACGTAAACAACCTTGGCCAATCAGTTTGTTCAAAATTGTTTTTCACCTGATACGACCTTCTTCTGATTGTTGTACATGGTCATGATCTCGTTAGCAGAAGTAGCATTTTCAGGCGTTTTTTCAAATCTTATCTTCCCTGTAAATTTTGGAAACCGAAGAGCAAGACCGCTTCCTTTTCTAATCTTATCTAAATTTACTTTATGAATTGGGCTCAAAGTAATTTCAGAAGCTATTATTTCAATTACCACTTCTGGCTCAAACCAAACATCTGCTTCAAGGCC
>JAWOLM010000102.1:0-3740 GCA_033853455.1 Nitrosotalea sp.
GTAAAGAATCGTGAAGAGATTGTCTTTGTGAGAGGTACGACTGAGGCAATCAACTTGGTAGCTTATGCTTGGGGTAGGCAGAATGTCAACAAAGATGACATCATAGTTACAACGGAATACGAACACCACAGTAACATTGTTCCATGGCAGTTACTCACAAAAGAAAAAGGCGCAAAACTGGAATACATTGGAGTTGATGATAATGGCGAACTTATTCTTGATCATCTTGACAAATATCTGGAGACTGGAAGAGTAAAACTTGTCACATTTAGCCAAATGTCAAATGTGCTTGGAACCATAACTGACTCGGAAGAGATTATCAGGCGTTGTAAGAAAAAAGGCGTCCGAGTTCTTGTTGATGGAGCACAGTCAGTTCCACACCTAAAGGTGGATCTGCAAAAACTAGACTGTGACTTTTTTGCATTCTCCGCCCATAAGATGCTTGGTCCAACTGGTGTCGGTGTACTCTGGGCAAAAAAGGAACTGCTTGAAGCCATGGCACCATTTAACGGGGGAGGTGACATGATTCGGGAGGTGCACAAGTATGAGACTTCGTGGAATGATCTACCGTACAAGTTTGAAGCGGGAACTCCAAACATTGCAGATGTTATTGGATTTGGAGCAGCACTTGATTATCTTGACAAGATAGGTATGGACAAGGTAAGAGAGCACGAGATGGAAATAACAAAGTATGCGTTAGAAAAGATTTCCCAGGTAAAGGGGATCAAGATCTACGGACCAATGGATATTACAAAACGGGGCGGAGTAATTTCTTTTAATCTAGGAGACATTCACCCTCATGATCTTGCAACAATTATAGATGAAGATGGAGTAGCAATTCGTTCAGGACACCATTGTGCCCAAGTTCTTATGGAAAGACTTGACGTCTCGGCTACATCTCGCGCAAGCTTTTATATCTATAATACGAAAGACGAGGTGGATGTTTTTATCAAGTCCCTTTACAGGGCAAAGGAGCTGTTTAGAATTTGAGTAGTGCAGACATTTATCGCGAAATAATTCTTGATTACTATAGAAATCCAAGGAATTATGGAAAACTGCCAAACCCTGACGTTGCTCAAAGAGACAGCAATCCTCTCTGTGGCGATGAGCTTGAGATGCACCTTAACATAAAGGAGAACAAGGTGGTAGATGTCAAGTTTACCGGAAAGGGATGTGCAATAAGTCAAGCAAGCGCATCAATGCTAACAGAATTAATCATGGGAAAAGACTTTGAGACTGTAAAGAAACTCTCAAAAGAAGATATACTTGACAACTTGGGTCTACATGACCTTGGCCCGGCAAGAATCAAGTGTGCACTGTTATCACTCAAAGTTCTAAAATCTGGCCTCTATTCTTATCTCTCTGAAAAGCTGAAGGATACTGCGTCTGCAGACAAGATAAAAGAAGAAGCATCGGGTCTATACTGAGTTGGCATTAAAGACTGAGGTAATTCCTCTCGAGATAAGAAAAGTAATCTTTGAAAAATTCAATGATCTAAACCTTAGATTCACTAATGACGAAATATATGAAATCCTAAAGAAAAGAGGGCTTGACAGCTCACTCACAATTGATGACCTGGAACCATACTTTAAGCAACTTCATGATGAGGGACTGATAAGACCAATAGCCCAGAACTTTACCACGCAATGGTTCAAGCTATTCGACAACGTCGAAAAACACAACTGTAAATCTTGCAACCAGGAAGTATATCTTGGAAAGCTAGAGCCTCACGCGTGCCCAAATCCGCAGTGCAAAGCAGCTATTTAGCTCTGTATCTTTCAGCTGCTTCTTCTAATGCCTGAATCATTGGAAGCTTTACTCCTGTCAAATACAATACAAGTGCGCCACCTGCAGTACTGATGTGGTTTATCTTTTCTGCAAGACCATATCTTTTGAGCGCAGCAGTGAGATGGCCTCCACTAACTATGGTAGTAGCAAAAGAGTTTGCGACTCCCTTTAAAAGCTCCTCTGTTCCAAACTTGAAATTCTCATTTTCAAAAAATCCTGCCGGTCCACTCATGAAAACTGTTCCAGCACTCTGTATTGATTTCAGATAATACTCGACTGTTTTTGGACCCAAATCAAACACACTATCACCTTTTACAAGTTCGCGCACATCCATCTCTACTCTTTTCCCATTTCTATCAACTGCAATATCTACTGGCATAGAAAAGACATCTGGATATTCGCCAATTAATGAATGAGCTTTTTGCACAACTTCCTCTTCGCGTTTGATTCCAAGTGGATACCTGATTCTTCCTTGGGCCCTCAAAAAGACATTTGCTAAGACTCCTGTAAGAAGAACCTGATCAGCTCTGCCGTTTTGAATCAATTCTTTTATTGCCTCAAGCCTGTCTATCACCTTTGATCCTCCAAGAACGATAACATGAGGACCTTTTGCTACAGTCATTATCTCATCAAGTTTTCGCACCTCGCGTTCTACTAACCTCCCAGCACATGAAGGAAGGACATACGCAAATCCAACGATTGACGGATGCGCTCGGTGTGAGCTTGGAAAGGAGTCCAGTACACAGAGATCAAATAATTTGGAAAGTCTTCTTACCATAATTGTATTTGATGCATCAGCAGCTGAAAACTCGTAATTTTCTTCTGCGCACAATCTAACATTATCAAGCAATATAATGTCGCCATCTTTCATATTCTTAATTGCGTTCTGAGCCTCAGAACCGATAACGTCCTCTACGTACTTTATCTTGCGTCCAAGTATTTCCTCCAAAACCTTGGCATGATTTTCCATTCCAGTATAATCCTTGTTGCCTACCCTCCCTTGGTGTGATGCTATGACTACTTTTGCCTTTTCGAGGTCCTTGAGGGACTCTGTGGCTTCACGTATTCTACTCGTCTCTATTATCTTCATAGTTGCAGGATCTATGGGGCAATTCATGTCTACACGCAAAAAGACAGTTTTACCTTTGGTATCAAAATCATCAAGTGTTAGAATCCTCACGGCGATCCTTTCTTGGTGGTGGTTAAAATCTTTTAGAATGTCTATTTTGTACTAGTTTTATTACAGAATAATTTCTTGTTTGGAATGTGATATCTAGTATGATTAGTTATCTGCTATATATGGCCAGATTGTGACCAAACAAACCCAAAAAGCAATTTCAAGGAATTGATTATCTCTTTTGAATCGGTATGGACTGCTTTTTGCTCTTTTCTGTTTGTTCTCCCTGTCTCGTTTAAAAACAAGAGTAACTCGTCATTATCTTTTATCACAAAGGATGGAATAGGGCTCGTTCCAGGCAGTATTTGCCTTATTTTTGATCCATTTATTGTATCAAAGATGTATAGAGACTGCTTGCTGCAAGTTGTTACAAATTTTTTCTCGGCTTTATTTTGTTCAAGGAGACTAAAGATCTCTGCATGGTAGAATTGTAGATAGTCTTTTTCCGTCCCTGCCATTTCAAATTCCTTATCAGCAGCTTCAGCCATATGCTTTAGTTTGGAATGAATTTGGTTTGAACCCTTAAGGATCTGAAACTTTTCTTCAATATCGTCTGTAGCACCTTTCATAAAATCAGGGATGGCATTCCACAAAGTAATCACTGAGGATTTTTGTCTTTCAATGCTGTCTAATCGCTCCTTTTCCGCACTGAGTATTGTACTGATTGCAATCTCAGGTGGCACTGCCTTGAATCTTGTAGGTCTGTCAAGTGTGGCAGAAACTATACCTAGATTCATCAATCTTTTTAACAGTGAATATGTTTCTGTTCGAGGCA
>JAWOLM010000103.1:0-3744 GCA_033853455.1 Nitrosotalea sp.
TGGGCCGAATTTGCAGGGAACCCCTCATCTGAGAAAAAGCCTCTTATGGCAAGAGAAGTTGATTGTATATTCTGTTTATCATGTGAGAATGTTTGCCCTGTTCAAGCAATCAAGATCTCAAAAAGAGGCTAACGCAAAAACAACGGTAGGGCTATAAGGACTTGTGAGTTGAAAGAGTCCGATGCTGATACATACTGTGCCTGCCCCCGTCACACAATTTCTGTGGAATCTCTTTATCGGAATAGCTCTTGTAATAACATTGTATACTTGCAATTTCTACTATCTGGTATTTTTATCACGACAAAAAAAGAAGACAAAATCTGTCGAATTAAAAGAAACGCCGACGGTAACAATTCAACTCCCAATTTATAATGAAAAATATGTAGCGGCTAGACTTGTAAACGCGGTTTGTGCACAAGACTATCCCAAAGAGAAACTATGCATCCAAGTATTGGATGATTCTGATGACGATACAGCTACCATCTTGGAAGATTTGATAAACGATTACAAAAAGAAAGGATTTGACATAACTCATGTGAGGCGAGGAAACAGAAAGGGGTACAAGGCAGGCGCACTTCGACATGCGATGGGCTTTGCGAAAGGTGACTTTGTTGCAATATTTGATGCAGACTTCATACCTCCAACATGGTTTCTAAAAAAAGCGCTGTCTTATTTTTGCAAGCCTGAAATAGGTTTGGTCCAATGCAGATGGGGACATGTAAATGAAAAATATTCAGCTCTGACCATGGCTCAGGCATTAAGTTTGGATTTTCATTTTCTAATAGAACAAAAGGCAAAAAGCAATTCTCATTTGTTCATGAATTTTAATGGTACAGCTGGTGTCTGGAGAAGGGAATGTATTGAAGATTCAGGAGGATGGCACACTGCAACATTGGTAGAAGACTTGGACCTCAGCTACAGGGCACAGATGAAGGGATGGAAATGTGTGTTCATACCTGACATAGTGGTTGATGCGGAACTTCCTGTGCAAATGAATGCGGCAAAGAGACAACAATTCAGATGGGCAAAAGGATCCATTCAATGTGCCATAAAATTACTTGGCGACGTTGTAATAAAGAGAATACCTATTGATACAAAGATCCAAGCCTTTGTCCAGCTTACGAGGCACATCGCATTTCCCTTGATGCTAATGCAGTTTCTGATTTTGCCAATCTTGCTTGCTTCAAAAATTAATCTTTACATAGTAAACGGCCTTCCAGCCCTGACCATCTTGGCATATCTTGCAATGGGCCCGCTGGTATACATTATGATAATTCGAGACTTGTACCACGCAAGCTGGAAGTCTAAGGCGCTGTCGTACTTTTACATGTTGTTTTATTCCGCTGGCATGTCTGTAAATAACACTGTAGCAGTATTTGATGCACTATTTGGAAAGAAGAATGAATTTTTGCGTACTCCAAAGTTTGGCATAGTAAAGAAAAGTGATGATTGGAGAGACAAGGCTTATGCCCTGCCATTTACAAAAACAACACTGCTTGAACTATTCTTTGGGGTGTATGGAATTATTGGCATATTTACTGCTATATTTTCAGAAAATCCCATCTTTGCCCCCATAATAGGAATCCAGACTACAGGATTTTTCTACATTGCATATCTTAGCGTATCTCATTCAACATTTAAAAAAGGCAAATCAAGAAATAAGCCTGTCACATCAGGTACTCAAAGAATGGCAAATACCTACTACAAGCTTGCAATGGGTGGAATCATGGGATTAATAATACTTGGAGTAGTCATGGCTTTTGAAGAATACAGTACCACCATATATCCACTAGACCAAGCAAGGGGAATTTTGTTACGAATTCAAGCTACCTCAGATCCTCAATCCATTCATAATGACTTGAAGAGCGTAAAAGCACTACTTCCTCTTTCAGGAAATCCTGTGTGGATATTTCCAACAGATGATACTGATTTTGGATTAATGCAAAATGATCTAACTACTATGCTTGCAACTACTGATAAAATTGCAAACGCGTCTCCTGACAGTGCAGCATTTCATACTGGAATGTTCAATATTCATTATCAAGCAAGCACTATTGGGCTTAACCTAGTGGATGCTACCCCATACATGTATGTGAGTATATCAAACATGTTGTTCGGATGTATCTGGGTTGGCGTAATAATTGGAATCTTTGCAATGCTAAAGAGGAAACGAGAACGCCTGAGAGCTTACGAGATGGAAGATAACTAGGAAATATTTAGCTCGTGTCTTACTTCGTCAACAGCTCTGATTCCAAATAAATCTCTGACCTGTTCCATTCTAAGTGATTCTTTGACTAGGTCAGCTCCTAATTCACTTATCAGCATTCTAAATACGTCGGTGAATCTAATTTCCCATCTGTCTGCACAATCTAAAATCTTTGATACGCTCCACTGTTTTACCTCAAGGGGTAAAGGCATCTTTGTTTCAGCCTCTATGGAAATCCTATCAAACAGATTGACGATATCCACAGCCTGTGATACCATTTTTTGAATGTCTTCTAATGTGCCATACTTTGATTCTGCTCTCATACGTATATTGGATTGAAATTCAGATAGGCGAAGCAGACCAATAACTTCTCTTGAAGTGTTTTGAGAAGTCTTGTGCGTGACGCTTCTTATCTCATTTAATTGCTGGGAAATTTCGTGAGTAGCCTTGTTAAACTCTGATATGGAAGCAGAGTTTCTGTTGAGCGATTCTGCGAAATCTGACATTTTTTCTTCCAATTCCTTTGTCTTTCCTAGTATGCTATTTTTGAAATTATTAAATTCAGCATTTACATTTCTAATATCGTTTCCTAATCCGCCCAAAGAATCTGTTTTCTTAATCAGCGAATCAATCTCTGTCCCTACGTTCCTAATTTGAGAATCAAGACCTATTATGGGCTCGGTCTTTGCAACGATTATACCTATATCCGTCTTTAGATTGGAGATGCTTTCTTCAAGATGTGACATTTTTTGCGTTTTTTCAGAGATCTCTTTTGTACTCTTCTTTACCTCTTCAATTTCTGAACCTATGTTTGATAATGATTCTGCCTTGCTTGTTACAGATTTGATCTCTTCGCGTATCTTTTCTGTTTTTTCAGATACATGCATTATCATCTTGGTATTGTTTCTGATAGAGTCTAGATTATCTGCTACACTTTGCATTAATTTACTCACTTCAGGAATATCTTCCTGTTTTTGATGGATCTTGTTAACCTGATCCTGCAGACGACCTATTTGATCATTGATTTTTTCTATCAAATTCGAATGTGCCTTAACTTGGCTCATTCCATGGAAAAGTCTCTGTGTATCTTCTTCAAGTATATTCATCTGTCTAGAATTCTTTTGTATCTGGTCCAAGGAGGAATTTACTCCATCTATCATGTTTTTTAATGAAATTAGGATTTTTTGATTTTCAGTGAAAATTTTTGACATTGTCTTTACTTCTGAAGCCAAGACTTTGGTTGCCTCAGAAATCAAATTCATCTTTTTGAGTGCTTCAGCAGTAGGATCTTTAGACGATCTTTTACTTTCTTGTGATTTTGAAGACTTCACTTTAATTTACAACAAGCATAACCGATAAAAAAGTTCGGTTTTGATTTTTATCAAAAAATAGCCAGAATTAGTTGTTGACTAGTTCTGGATCGTGTAATACCTCATGGAATGTCTTTTCTACTAAACCATTTGCAGTCTCAAAGAACTGCTTTGGGCAGAATTCACAACTTAACATAACTTACCGTACCATACGGTACTATTAATAGT
>JAWOLM010000104.1:0-2743 GCA_033853455.1 Nitrosotalea sp.
CTTCAGAGGCAGGATCATCTGCAATAATTTTTAGAATGTTTCCTACTGACATTCTTTCCATTTCTATCTTAGTTCTAAAGACAGGTTCTGGACAGAACATTCCTCTTACATCTATTGTCTTTGTTGGCGTCAATTCTGAAATATCAGTTCACCCGTAAACAAAAAGCTAGCAAAGTAATATTAAAATCTATTCATATATGCAGAAAAAATTTGTTCAAGTTAGTATCATTGGCAATATGGCTCTAAGATTACGCTCATACAATATGTTGTAATCCTGATTTTTAAAATTAATTTTGTTTGAGAGTTTAGTTGTAAGACGAACTGCCACCACATATACTGCTCTCCAAACCATACTATCCGGATTTGATTCAAATGCGTCGATAAGAAAGCTGCATATTCCCGTAAGGTGCGGATGGTTTTCTTTGAAATATTCTATAATATCGTCTTTTGAATTTTTTATCTTGTATCTTGCATGTTCAATCATCTCCCGACTGGTGATGTAACCGGTACTGCCAATTGTCAGTCTACCTTTTTTCATTGCCCATAATACGTTATCAAGTGTATTTTCAGCCTCGATTATGTTGATGCATCTACCCAACGTTGAAACAACGTGAGAATCACTGCCTGCTATCTCTTTCATGTTGTTTGCTTTTGCAAAGTGGGATGCCCTGAGGTTTGAATATCTATCAACGTTATTGCTGTTGAATGTTTCAATTAAATCACAAAGAATGGCTTTTTCACGCAATCCGTTATTCAACGCAAAAGGATGAGCGGCACAAGATATTGCACCTTGTCCTCTTATAATATCAAGTATTTCCTCTAAGCTTCCACCAGGTTTTATCGTTTCTGTCAATCCATATGCCAGTACATGTATTCCTTGATCTGTTGTAATTTCTTCTCCAGGATAAACTTGAATGTGTTTGAACTTTTCATGATTTTCCTTGTAATGTAGTAAATGATTGTAACCATTTATTGTGTTATGATTAGTAATAAAGAAGGCATCAAGTCCTGATTTGTATGCCTGCTCCAGTTGTTCAGGTATTGTTACACCACAATCATATGGAGTTTCTTTTAGTCCCAGTTGAAAATTTGAGAATTCATTATGACAGTGTAACTCTGTCCGCAAATTATCCAA
Organism: Nitrosotalea sp.; assembly: GCA_033853455.1. GTDB lineage: Archaea > Thermoproteota > Nitrososphaeria > Nitrososphaerales > Nitrosopumilaceae > Nitrosotalea. The sequence continues at coordinate 1,136 of JAWOLM010000104.1, forward strand.
TGTTTATCGCTTGTCCTAACTTGTGCATATAATCTTTGTTTTCAAAATCTTTTCTCATCGAAAGAGATCTTCAGTTCGATTCCTGATCAGTTTATTTATCGTACTCGATTTCTCAGCAAAGTCATAGTTTCGTACTACAGATATCGGGGCACGAAGGGATTTACCAGTAACAAGCTCTGCCGCAGAACATAGTTCATCAACTATAGCAATTGCCGTAACTCGGAGAATTCTTCCAAAATTGTCTTTTGTTCCAGTATAATCCATCATAGTATCAATACCGGCAACTCCAATCGCCACATTTGTTTGACCTTGTCTAAAAGGACGTCCAAAAGTATCAGATATTATAACAGCAACATTTTTTCCCGTTCTAGTTTTTACTTGTTCTCTTAGTATTTCAGCTGACTTGTCGGAGTCTTTTGGCAAGAGTGTGGCATAACCATCTTTTACATTACTCTCGTCCACACCAGCATTTGCACAGATAAAACCATGGATTGTTTCCGAAATTATTATTCCTTTATGCATACGAACAATGCGTTTTGATTGATTAAGTATCAACTGCATAATCCTAGAATCTTTGCCATATTCACTTGCCATGCCAATTGCAAGAAGAGTTGGTTGAACACCAGAGAGGCCTACAATTCTTCCTTCTTGTTTTGAGACAATTTTTTGAGTAAAGATTACAATATCACCATCTCTTAATGACGGTTTAGATTTTGAAGAAAGCATCAAGTCAATTAGGTTGTCTCCCTGCTGGATCTCATTTTCAATATAAACAGGAATTATCTCAACAGTCATTAGAATAACTCTAGGTTAACTGCTTAAAATCTTATTTCTGTCAAGCGATTGTTTGTAACTCTATCTTAAGCCCATAATGCTTGTTGATTAATTCAATTAATTTTGAGAGATCTTTTATTTCCAATGTCACAGTAGCCAAGTCTTTAACAATATCTTGCGCCCTAAATGCAACACCAAGTCCACATATGTCAAATAGTTTAACATCATTTGCACCATCTACTACTACCACAATGTTCTCCTTTTTTTCGTTCCACTCTCTAATCTTTATCATAGCTGATTTTGCCTTGTCCGAATCGACATTTATGATGACACTGTCCAGTTTATCATTTTTAAAAACCAATTCGTTTGAAAAGACATAATCAAGTTTGAGATCATCCTTTAACCTATCAGTCATAATAGTAAATCCCCCTGAAACTGCCATTATTTTCCATCCTGCTCTCTTTAGCGCATGGCAAGCTTCTCTCGCACCAGTCATTGTCTTGAGCGAGTCAGCAACCTGTTTGCATATTTCATAATCTATGCCACGCAAAAGTTCAATTCTTTTCTTTAATCCTTCTTCCCATTTTATTGTGCCTTCTATTCCTTTTCGTGTTATTTCCCAGATTTCATCTTGTTTGTTGATTTTTTCTGCAAGGATTGGAAGAAATTCGGCATCAAGTAAGACACCTTCCACATCAAAAATTGCTAACATCAGTTTTTCTGCTTTGTGGAATGATGCAGATTATATTAATCTTAAGCGATCGGAGAACTTTTCACCACTAGTAATATATTCAAGATATCCACGTTGAAGGACATGAGTGAACTTCCGCATAA
>JAWOLM010000105.1:0-2807 GCA_033853455.1 Nitrosotalea sp.
CTGCAATTCCGTGGAATGATTGAAATTCATTAACATCAGTGGAAACCTTTAGCACAAATAGCGAAAGAGAAAGTATTCGTATCACATTTACCCCGATTGTTCCAATTACTCCAAGTGCAAAATAAGCAGCCTTTCTGTTTCTCGGTATATTCATCTTGAGAAGAAATGCCATCATGACAAGAGAGTAAATGATTATACTATGCACTCCAGCAGAGGGCCAGAATACTTGAAGCGCGAATGGCCCATGATCTCCTTGGAGGAACATGATATTTCCGCTTGCGCTAGCAATACCGAGATGAAAGACCTTTATCAAAAATACATCTAGTCTTACCAAATAAGGCACAACATATTGTAATGGACCGAGAGAGTCGTAAGGGAAAAAGGCGTCAAGAGATAGAATGATTGCAGTTCCTGCTGCATATATTGGCCCAGCAGGCGATATTCTTATCCATCTTTTACCAAACAGCACAGATAATGTAATCATGAAAAAGGCTGCAATAACGATAAAGTCCCACATCCAAGTCCATGAATCTATCAACAGGACATGAAATTGTGGAGCAATTGCAACAAGATATTTCTTGAGACCAAATTCTACACCTACCAAGTACCCAATAGCGGCACCTGCAACAGGAATTGCTGCATAAAGCCTCTTCTTTGGAATGTCAAGTTTGAGCCCTATTAATTCTGCTGCAACAAATGCTAGTGCAAAAATGAATCCTCCTCTACCCTGATTCCAGCCAAGACTAAATGTTTCGGGAAAGACTGCCAGAGCAAACATTATTGGCGATGCAATGATCGCGATGGCAATAAGCACACTTCTATTTTGCAATGATCTAGTGCAAAACGCGTTCAATAAAAACTCTAGCAGTCAGAAATAATCTTGGATTGATTTTTGCTTTCTCGCTTTTTGCAATTTACTTCTTGAGAGCCATTCTTTCTTGTCTACACTAAGTCCTTTGCATGCAGTATCAAGCCCTTGTTCAAAATTGTAAACTAGAATTGGTTTTTGTTTTAATGCCATCCTGACTCCTTCACGTACTTGCCAAACTCCTACTGGAACTGCATATTCTGGCCGTATCTCACGAAGTACCATAGCCCCAGCCTGAACTTTATTTTCTATGAGATATTCAGTGACTGCAAGACGTGATGCAAAATATCCTCCGGCAGTTTCCGGATAATGTGGAAGGCCATGTACGTCCTCAAAATCTGAACCAAATCCAACATTTCCATTTTGATCATACCAAGCTTCCTGCAATTCAAACATCCATCTGCTTGGAAACAAAAGTACGGCATATAAATTTCCAAGGTGTTCAAAGGCAAATAGAAGACAATTATCAATTTTAGAAAAATCAAGTATCTCTTCAATGTGAGATTTTGAGATAGTGTCATCAGTTGCGGTTATGCTCCATCTAGTTGGAACGAGTTTGCGATTTTTTCCAAACATGCCTATGCTAAAGCATTTTTGAATTCTACTTACCTCAATTCCTCTGTTATAAAGTTCAAGTATAGCATCTTTTGCCAGAATGTCTCTATCATAGAACAGGTGCTCAATGTTCTTATCAGATGATGAGATTGAAAACTTGGCAGTCTTTATCTCACCAACTGGTCCAAATGGAGCACTTTCAGAATCTATGAATGAAGAGGCATGAGCATTTTTTACAAATTGTAATTCAGAATCAGTAGAATGCGATGACATTGCCAAGTCTTGTAAACTTTCAATGTACCTGCTTTGAGGCTCATTAACCCTGACTGCTTGTATTCCCCTCACCAATGATAGCCTATAGTTTACAATATCTTCCAGATTCTTTCCAACCCAAGATTCTGGTTTGTCCATGACAAGTGTATCACCATGAACTGGAGGCACCATCGGGCCTACCAAGACTTTCGGGTAGCCGTAGGAGCCAACAAAAACAGATGGAGGACTCGAACCTTCGACATAGTTTGAAGAAAACAAATTGGCATATTTTGACAGATATTCGTTCCAGTTTGACTCTATGGCTTTTCGTATATCTGCAGCAGTTCGGACCAATGATTTGGAGACGGTTCTGAGAGTAATAATATGTTTGATTTGATCACTTTTGAGTTATATTCAACCATTTACAAATATTAGAAATTGGCGGACGCTGAATCTTTCGGTATAGAAAAAGGATATGGAAAGCAGGCAGTAGAATGGATGAATGAGGAGGCAAAGAAATCGGATTGGAAATTTGAGGCGAGGTTATACGATTATGAGGTAACTAGCAAAAATTTTGGTACGTTTGAGATGTTCTCGTGGATTGGTGATTCAAAGGCGGCACGAGATTTGATTATCAAGGCGAGTAAGAGATTCAAGATCAAAGTCATCGAGGGCGGATACAAAACACGTCGGTTGATTGTAAAAGTTGCTCGACATGAGTACGGATTAGTCAGGAAAGGAGACAGAATAATAGGGCAGATCGAGTTTTCGTCTTCGCGTCTGACAAACAGCAGATGGGCGATAACAAATGAAGAACGAAAATAGAATTGCTACCCTAAATCTAATTCTGCCTTGGCAAGAAGTTGTGCTACTCTCAAGGGTTCAGGTATTGCTCCTTGCAGTGTGAAGGTGTCAAGAAGTTTTTTGGCTTCTTTTATTTCGCATCCTTCAATACGCAGATAAATGTCGTGTTTTGTATGCAGTAAGACCTTGGTTCTCGGCCCAAGCTTTTGATATTGTGTTATCTTTGACCTGTAGGATTTTGGAAAATGATATCTAATAGCATCTTCGATTCCGCCAGATTCTTCATAAGTTACGCCTATAATAGGCAATCTAGTCTTCTGCCAGAGTT
>JAWOLM010000106.1:0-3777 GCA_033853455.1 Nitrosotalea sp.
GGAAAATGCTTGTCTATAGGACACGCAAGAATTTCCATCATTTTTTTGTTCATTTCAAATCTAGATAAATTGGAGTTCCTTTATGGCTAGATAAAAGTGCCGCTTCAGCTATCTTTGTTGTATTTACTGCATGTTCAGGTTTTACTCTGATGTCCTCTTTTCCTTCTGATGCAGCAATAAAGTTTTTAATTTCTAAAAGGAGTGGTTCTTCAACGTCTTTACGTGGAATCTCAGCTCCGCCATCGGTTTCTATTTTTACTTCTTGTGTGATAAAATCCGAGGAAATTATAGCATCCGTGCAAACGGCATTAAATCGTCTGACTCGAATTGGAGTTATCCAGTTTGAGGAAATTATGGCCACCTTATTATCCTTAAAACCTAACATTATCGTAGCAAAATCTTCATGCTCATGTCTTATTTTTCCAGATCTTGCAAAGACAACTTCCGGAGCACCGTCAAATAGCCACATCGCTGTGTCGATATCATGCACTGAGGTATCGTAAATTATGCCCACATCCTTGATATGAAGAGGCATTCTGTTTTCTCGATGAAATTCTAACATTATTAGCTCGCCGTATTTTTTTGATTTGACATATTCCTTAACAAGAGATACTGCAGGGTTGAACCTCTCAATATAACCTGATGTTAGGACTACCTTGTTCTTCTTTGCTAATTCCAAGAGTTCTTCTCCCTCTCTAGATAGATAAGTCATAGGTTTTTCGACAAAGACATTTTTTTTCTTTTGTAATAATGTCTTGGAAATTCCAAAGTGGGTTGAAGTAGGAGTACAAACAAAAGCGCCGTCGAATTTCTCTTTCTCAAGGAGAGACTCAATATTTGAGTAGTGATTAACAGAATACTTTTCTCCTGCCTCTTTTGCCCTTGTTGAATCTGCATCGCATATTGCTGAAAGAACTCCGAGTTGAGAAAGAATTCTAGCATGATTTTTTCCAAACCCCCCGACTCCTATTTGTACAATTTTCATGTCAATACACGGGAGTTATCCAGCGGGAATATTTTTTGTTTCTTCCCATAGCAATTTCCGAGTAAGTGTGTCTAATCTGTCGCGTAATTTTACCAGCCTTGCCATCGCCAACCTTTTTTCCATCTATTGAAATAATTGGCGTTATCTCAGCCGCAGTACCAGTCAAAAATACTTCATCAGCAAAATAAATCTCGGTTCTAGGAACTTCCCGCTCCACCGTTTCATATCCTAAATCTTTTGCAATTTTAACTACTGAATCTTTTGTGATTCCCTCTAATGCTGAAGAACTCGATGACGGTGTTATCAATTTCTCGTCTCTTAGTATGAAGATGTTCTCCCCAGGTGCTTCGCTTATGTTTCCAAGATGATCTAACAAAATTGCTTCATCATATCCATTTCTTTTGCTCTCTTGTGTAGCCAATATGGAATTCAAGTAATTGCCTCCCATCTTTGCAAGCGGAGGAGTGGAAATATCATGAATTCTTCTCCACGATGAAATGCCTGCTGTAATTCCATTTTTATTAAAGAGATCTCCAAAAGGGAACATTACAACTGCTGCATGTGTAGGACTATCCTCAGTTACATGAAGATTTATTCCATAACGTCCAACAAAATAAAATGGTCTAATGTAACAAGATTCCTTTACATTATTTTTTCTACAAAGTCCTATGATCGCATCAGATATTTGTTTATCTGTAAATTTTAGCGAAATTGAATACACCTTTCCAGAATTTCTAAATCTCTTGATATGATCCTGCAGTCTGAAGATGTATAGATTTTTGGAATTCCAATAACCTCGCAATCCTTCAAAAACAGATGTCCCATAATGTATGGCATGAGTCATTACAGAAACTCTTGCCTCGTTATCGATTACAAACCTACCATCAAACCAAACAAATTTGGGGACAAAAGTTTTCATATACAAAACCAAATCTGACTATAATTAATCTATTTCTACCAAAACCCAGTGCTTGGAAATTTCATGCCGAGTACTCTATACGTAAGATCAGGGGAACTAGCAAATTTCTTAACGATATCCCAATTTTCACGGATTATCTTTGCAATTTCCGGTTCAACATATTTTTCCCAGTCGGTGTCCTTTCCTAGAGCTGCCTCAAACATTTTTTGTTTTACAAAAGAAGCTGATGTTTCTTTTCTTTTACCCACTTTTGGATTCAATCCATATAATCTTAGTACAAAAGCCTCCGCCTTGTCCCCTGTATATGTAAAGTAATCCATCTTTATCCCATCTAGAATTTGTTTTTTGATATTCCATGAGTATGGCGAAAGTAGTGGTGGCATATACCTTGCAAATGGAGCATAAAATGTGTAGTTTGACATTATTGATATTGAATTACCAAACACAGCTTCAAGCATTTTTTTTCTTAGCTCGTAACTGAATGGAAAGCTCTTACTGTTTATTTCCCTGCCATCAATTTTGAATATTACTGGAAGAACTCTTACTTCGTAATTGTTTTTTAATTCTTTAATGATCTCAACATGTGCTTTTGTAACAGGGTTCAAATGGGCAAGATATATCGCAATAGTCAATTATCTTTTGTATTTATTTGGCATATTTCAATCCTTGATTGGATTTGTATGTGGCATGACTTGTAGAATGGGGACGATGGGACTTGAACCCACGACATCCAGCGCCCGAGGCTGGCAGTCTGCCAAGCTAACCTACGTCCCCGTAGTCTCGCCAGAATAATAGAATATTATCTTTTCAAATGAAATTCGACTATCCGTAGGATTCGTATTTTATCTCGAAGCTTTTGTCAGCTCTCTTGTTTCTCTCAGTTACAAATCCTTTTGGGGTCAATACATCAAGGCAACCATCTATGGTTCCCTGCCAACCACAAATGAAAAATACTGTATTATCCTTCGTGATTTTTTCTCCAACTAATTTTTCAAGCGGAGACATCTCCCCATTTTTTGATTGTAAGAAGGTTTCTACTCTTCCCTTCTGACCGTTCCAAGTTCTATTGAACCATTCATCAGGCCTGCTTATCGTAGCCCTATATCTGAAATTCCACTTGTCTTTCCCTCTATCCAAACTTTCTTCTTCAAATCTTGTCAGCTCTTCCCTGTAACCAAGTTCATCTACATAACTTGCGCCATGGAAAATTACTATCTCTCTCTTACTTCCAGTATCATGTAGGTGACGTGCATAACTAACAAAAGGAGCTAAACCAGTACCTCCACCTAGACAAACTATTCTGCGATTATCCGGTTCGCCATTTTCTTTCTTTTCTTCAATAGTAAAAGCACCGGTAGGCTTTACCCAACTAATCTCATCTCCTTCCTTCGCACTAAATAAAACAGTTGTAAGACGACCAGGAAGTGGTTTTCTAACCCATCTTATGTATAATTCGATGTACTTTCGGTTTTCTGGATTTGATGCAATTGAATAAGCTCTTCTAATCACTTTGTTCTCTGATTGTACATGCGCACCTAGAGTAACAAACTGACCTGATTTGTACTGAGGCAGTTCGCCTTCTTTTGGAACAAATCTGAAAACTGCTAAATCTTCTTTTTGAATTTGAATGTATGAAATTATTGCTTTGTTTTCTACTACCACGCGAAGAATTCAATTCTTGATAGTTAAATATCTTATGTTATTTTGGTCAAGCTAATTTTCCAGTTTACGCTAAACGTTAATAACCTCACAAAAAAAGTTAATGCAAATCAGATTTAACCTCTGATTAAGACGGGCCGGTCGTCTAGCCTAGTAGGATACGCCCTTGGCATGGGTGAGATCGTGGGTTCAAATCCCACCCGGTCCACTTTTT
>JAWOLM010000107.1:0-3664 GCA_033853455.1 Nitrosotalea sp.
GCCTCCACCCTTTTCATGAACCACCAATTGATTGATGGATTATAAATTTTTCATTAATTGCCAAAAGTTTTGTAATGCGGGAGGTGGGATTTGAACCCACGAACTCCTAAGAGATAAGGTTCTGAGCCTTACGCCGTTGACCAGGCTAGGCGACCCCCGCAACGTGAAAATTAAAACGCCAGAATAAGTGTCTTTATCATAAGATTAAACTTGGATTTAAAAAAAGAGAGATTAGTTACGATTGATTTCTTCTATGACATTAGTTGCATTCTTTAGTTCATAGATCCTTTTTGCTCTAGGGTCAGGAAAATCTAGATTCCATGGTTGGCTATACAATATTACTGACTTTTCTTGTGCAAGCATACTTTCTGCATTAAGTGGGGAATCATCTATGAATACATCGTAGTCAAGTTTTGCTTTTTCTGTTCCCTCTGCCACCCCTACATAATTTTTATAGGTCACATTATGCATTTTGAGCCAATTCTTTACATCATTATGTGTTGAATCTTCTCTTGCAGTAACGATGTCTACTGTTCCCAATCTTGATAGCTCCTTTGATGCATGAGAAATGTTACTTTCTGTTGGAGGTATATCTTTCCAAGATTTCCAGCACATTGACAATTCTTCATAGAAATCAAATTTGTTTATGTCATATCTTTTCCAAAAATCCCATTCCGATATGTCAGATTTTAGTATGGCTGTTCTGACTTTGTTGTTGTATGATAACCATGAATGAATGACATCTGCAAGAACGCCATCTACATCTAAAGCAATTCTCAAAATTTATTCCTCCTTTAGAGCTTCCTGTAGTTCTTCAAGCAGTCTTCGCTTATGTTTATCAATTTTTTTTGGAATATTGACAACGAGTCTAACATATTCGTCTCCCCTGCCACGACTTCCTTGATGCGGTAAACCTTTTCCTTTTAATTTTATTATCGTATTAGGTTGGCTGCCTGGTTCAACTTCAATTTTTTCAGTTCCCTCCAAGGTTGGCACAACTAACTTCTTGCCCAAAGTAGCATCAACCATTGAGATGTTTTCATCATAAAATACGTCTGCACCGTCACGCTTGAACTTGTCATGCGGTTTGACTTTAATTCTAACAATTAGATCACCGCTTGTTCCGTGTGGCATGGGCTCTCCTTGTCCTTTAATATGATATTCACCGGTTTCAATTCCTGCAGGTATTTCAAATGAAAAATGTCGAGTTCCTTTTTGCTTTCCCGACCCCTTACATTTAGAGCATGGTCTCTCTATTATTTTGCCTTGGCCTTTGCAAGTGTTACATGGATGAACTGTAACAAACGTGGAAAAACCGCTGCTACGAGATGTTCGTACTTGGCCATGGCCGTTGCAGACAGTACACGTCCTCATCGAAGTTCCTGGAGTTGCTCCTGTTCCTTTACAGTCAACACATTCAAGTTCTGCAGGCAGTTCGATCTCTTCTTGTTTTCCTCTAAACACATCTTCTAGTGTTATTTCAGTATCATAGACCAAATCTCTTCCTCTTTCACCGCCAAAACCGAAATCAAAGCCACCAAACCTAAAGCCTCCTCCACCCCTACCAAACAGATTTTCAAAGATGGAATCAAAACCAGATCCAAAAACATCTTCAAAATTAACCCTCGAACCTTGGAAAATGTCCTCCGTACTATATCTGCCATCAACACCTGCATGTCCATAACTATCGTACAGCTTACGTTTTTCATTATCAGATAGAACTGCATAAGCTTCTGATACTTCTTTGAAATGCTCTGCAGCATCAGGTGATTTGTTTCTATCAGGATGAAACTTGAGTGCAAGTTTTCGGTATTGGGATTTTATCTCTTCCTGGCTCGCATTTTTCTGAAGTCCCAAGACTTCGTAATAATCACGTTTTGTACTCATATTATACAGCGTTGTTTGTATTCAGGTATGACATTAATTTGTTCCACCAGCAGCTTGTCCCGAAGGCCCTGCATTTGCTTGTGGACCAGATTCCGTGGTACCTTGGGCGCCAGGTCCTGGAGGAGGGGTTACATTTTTGTAAAGTTCAGTCGTAATTTCATTTACTATTTTCTTTAGTGCATCAAGTTTCTGTTTGATTTCAGCTGGCTCCTTGCTTAGAACGTCTTTGAGATCCTTTATTGCATTAGTAACTTTGATTCCTTGATCTTGTGATATCTTATCCTTGAGATCTTGATTCACCAGCTTTTCGGTTGTGTAAATGTATTGCTCTGCCTCATTTTTTACCTCGACTTCTTCTTTCTTCTTTTTGTCTTGCTCAGCAAAGGTTTCAGCATCCTTTTTCATTTTCTCAATGTCGTCCTTTGAGAGTTTGGTACTTGCACTAATTGTTATCTTGGCCTCCTTTTGAGTCGCAAGATCTCTTGCGGTAACATTGAGAATTCCATTTGCGTCGATATCATACTTGACTTCGATTTGTGGTACGCCTCTTGGTGCAGGAGGTATGCCAGAAAGGTTGAAGCTTCCAAGCGAGACATTATCTGAAGCCATGGGTCTCTCTCCTTGAACTATGTGAATGGTTACTGCAGTTTGGTTGTCAGCTGCTGTTGTGAAGGTTTTACTCTTAGAAGTTGGTATTGTGGTATTCCTATCTATTATTGGTTCACGCAAGCCACCGAGAACCTCTACTCCCAGTGTCAGTGGAATTACATCTAAAAGAACAATATCGCTAGTTACCTCTCCTGCAATGATTCCTGCTTGTATTGCGGCGCCCAATGCTACTGCTTCCATTGGATCTACACCCGCCTCTGGGTCCTTGCCCATTACAGTAGCAACGAATTTTCTGACAAGAGGTATTCTTGTTGGACCACCTACAAGGATGATCTTACTTACATCAGCTGGTGATAGTTTTGCATCCTCAAGGGCCTTTGTCATTGAAGGCTTGCATCTTTCAACTATAGGGTTGATAAGCTCCTCGAATTTGGCACGGGTTATTTTCAGTTCCAGATTCTTTGGCCCAGAAGAAGGATCATATGATATGAAAGGTAGGTTGACGTCAGTTTCAAATACTGAAGAGAGTTCTATCTTTGCTTTTTCTGCAGCTTCTCTTACTCTAACCATAGCTGCACTATCTTTGGTAAGATCTATACCAGAAGACTTTCTGAAATTATCAACAATATAATCAATGAGTACTTTGTCCATATCGGTCCCTCCTAGTTGGGTATCACCTGAAGTACTCATTACTTCAAAGACTCCTCCTCCCATCTCCATTATTGTAACATCAAGTGTTCCTCCTCCCAAATCAAAGACCACTATTTTCATGTCCTGCTTTAATTTGTCAAGTCCAAAGGCAAGTGCTGCTGCAGTTGGTTCATTAATTATTCTGACTACTTCAAGTCCTGCTATCTGACCTGCATCCTTTGTGGCCTGTCGCTGATTATCATTGAAGTAGGCAGGAACTGTAATGACAGCTTTGTCGACTTTTTCTCCTATGAACGACTCTGCATCTTTCTTGATTTTCTGTAAAATAAAGGCAGAAACTTGCTGTGGCTTGTATTCCTTATCATAAATCTTAAAGGTATGATCAGTTCCCATCTTGCGTTTTGCGGCAATGACAGTTCCTGTCGGATTTGTTACTGCTTGTCTTCGTGCGGGCTCTCCCACGATAAGCTGGCCGTCTTTGGTAAATGCAACCACTGATGGAAATGCCTTGCCTCCT
>JAWOLM010000108.1:0-12624 GCA_033853455.1 Nitrosotalea sp.
GTATCTTTTTCTTGTTTGAGATAAAATCGCTTATTAGTATTTTATCTATCTTCTCAGGGTTTATGTAATAAGCCCTTCCCTTTAGTTGTTTTTCCAAGTTCTCCACATAGCTTAGGAGCTCTTCTTCTTCACTTACCATTATGGTATCAATTTCAATTCCCTCTCGCCTGCATTTTTTTGCTTCTTGTAGTGTTTTAGCATCAATGGCTGGATCTACTTGTCTATACCTGTAACAGAGATACACCATCTCATTTCCAATGTCAAGTTTAATCTCTTTCTCGTTTTTTATTTTGGTTAGAGTTGCAGCATCCGGCTTGTAAAAGTGAGAATAAGGCTTGTCGGACAAGATTGCAGCTTTTTGAGATTCATCGTCAACAAAACACGCAGATGGTTGTCCGTCTGTGATGAGAACTATTCTTTTGTTATGCGCACCGTCTTTTTTTAGAATCTTCAACGCAAGTCGAAATGCTGCCTGATAATTTGTATAGTGTAAGAAATTATCATTTGCATCATAGGTCTTTAGATACGGTATATCATGTGGTTTAACTTGCGATGCCAAGGAACCAAAGCCTACAACATAGATTGAATCATTGGGAAAAAACTTCTTGTTCAATACATACAATGCCCACAAGGCTTTCTTTGCAGCCTCTATCCTGCTTCCTTCTCCAGAATTTAAAGAATATTTCATTGTGGAGCTCAAATCGATGCAGTATACTACTCCGACCTTTACCTCCTCTCGTGTTTCAAATTTTTCAAAATCATCAAACTCTAGATGGATAGGAAACTCTAGTTTTGATCTCTTGTTTTTGGATCTTTGTATGGCATTTAGTATTGTTTTTGGCATGTCTAGATTTTTGAGATCTTCACCTACTTCTAGTTTTTTTGTAGTATCAAGTATGGTTCCACCCGAACCAATGTTTTTGGTTTCATGAAGCCCAAACCCTCCCTCGTTGATTGCTTTTATGATATCTTCAAGCATTCTTTGTCCAATTTCAAAGAATCCTTTCTTTGTAAGCCACTTTTTATCGTCTTTTAGATAGCCTATCTTCTGGAGATATTTTGTAATAGGTTCGTTTTTACCATGAATGTCAAGTTGATTTTTTTCTTCCTCAGGTTGGGATTCCTGAGACTCTTCTTTGGTCAATCCCTCAAGTATTTTTTCCAAATCTTGTACTGAGGGAGTTTTTTCTTTTAGCACTTGCTTTGCCATTGTTTTTAAAACCTTGCCAAGTTGCTCATTTGACATCTCAGAATCTTCAGATCCTTTGGATTTTCTATCATCACTTAGAGAATAGACAAAGTTTGTAGTGCTATGCGGCAACGTATGAGCCCTCTTTTTTGCTCAAAATCCTAGGTTCTATAGAATGGAGACCTTCAAGAGCTATCTCAAGCGTTGCTGCCCTGAGCTCATGGCTTGCCATTTCAGAAAACTCTAATGATTCTGATGAAATGTTGTGTTTTCTGGCTTGGTTTACAAATTCATTTTGCTCGGCCAGTACCTTCTGATAGATTTTATCGACCAAGGTTGACAAGGTACTGAAATTTTGGAGTTGCCTTTCGTATGATGTCTCTTTAGCATTAGAGAACATAATTTCCTGCGATACCACGAAATTTTTGCCTGCAAATTCCTGTTTAATTGACTCGAGAACATTTTGCTCAATATCTTTGAGATATTCAAGAGAGGTGTCCTTCATGGCAGTATCGATTAGTGTCTTTAGAGTTTTTTGACGATTTTCTTGGGTATCATCCAACTCTGCAAGTTCAAACTTTGCACTTTGTCCAATACAAAATATGTCGTCAGGTCTGGGCAATGGTAGCATGTTATGAGATAATGCTCGTGTCCTTTCCGCCTCGCCAACCAATAGTTCTAGTCCATGCACACTCGTTCTTACACTAACTCCTTTGTCTTGATTAATTTCCTGACTCCTTCTAGCATTTTGTGCGACTCGTATCAGTACCTTGAGCATGAAAATTGGAATGAACGATTTTGGTATCTTGGATTCCTGGGCAACTATCAGCATTTCATCCTGCAATGTTTTTGGATAGTGTGTATGTATGTGGCTCTTTAATCTGTCATAGAGAGGCTCGATTATTTTTCCTGCATGTGTGTAATCTATAGGATTTGCAGTGGCAAAAAACACTGTTTTTGGCTCAAAGACAACTGGGTAAGATCCGGTAGTAAATCGCCCCTCTTGCAATACGGAAAGAAGTGCTACTTGTTTTCTTGTGTCAAGGACGGGAAGTTCGTCAATGCAGAACAATCCGTGTTTTGCCTGCATTAATTGTCCAGGAGAGTAAGATTCAATTTCATACATCTCCGTTCCTTTTTTTGTTACTTTTATTGCATCAATCTGTCCCACTAGATCTTTTACAGAAATATCCGGAGTGGCAAGAACATACTTGAATCTATCCTTGCCCGGTACCCACTCTATTTGCGTTTCAAGTTTGTCTTTACGAATCTTTTCCATGCTGTCAGAATCGATGTAAAATTTGAGGCTTGAGCCGTTGTTTTCCCTGTCTTGCAACAAGAGAATCAAATCAGTTGCAGGCATATCCATGGGGCAGTCGTTTGTAATGCTTCCTTTTATTATTGGCATTGGGGAGAGCAGATTTTCTGCAATTGTCTGAGCAACCTTTGTTTTTGCCTGTCCAATTTGTCCAACTAACATGACATCGTGACCCGACAGGATAGCACGATCTAATGCAGGTACAACATCGTCATCAAATCCAATAATGCCAGGATATTTTGTACTTCCAGTCTTTATTTTTGAGATAAGATTTCTGCGCAGTTGTTCCTTGGCTCCTACTATCTTGTAATTGATTTCTAGCAGAGATCCTAATGTCTTGATCTGCTTAAAGTCCTCTGGAACTCCTGCCATTACCTCAGTATATTTTGGTGGTGAAGTGTAACTGCGAGTAACAAAATTTTCAAAATCCTGAGTCAATATGATAAATATGATGCAAATCTGATTTAAAGTATTATTTGTTTTTAGCATGGTTTTTATCGGGGATTAAGCGGTTTTTCAATACTTGTCTTCACAAGAATTTCGACACATTGTTAGGATTGCGGGTAAAGACATACCTGGTACTAAAAAGACGATAATAGGCATAAGCCAAGTAAAAGGTATGGGTTACAATTTTGCAAAATCCATCTTAGACATATTAAAAATAAATCCCAATAGTAACGTAGGCTTTCTCACCGAGTCTCAAGTCGAAGAAATTGAGAAAGCGATGAGAAACCCATCATCGGTCAATATACCTTCATGGTTTCTCAATAGAAGAAAAGACATTGACTCTGGAAGCGATTTGCATTTGATTACCTCCGATATTGATTTCAACGTGAGAAATGACGTGGAAAGAGAGAAAGGAATGAACAGTTGGAGAGGATTTCGTCACACTTATGGATTAAAGGTCAGAGGCCAGAGAACTCGCACTACAGGAAGAAAAGGTGGTGCAGTTGGAGTTCGCAAAGGTGGCAAAGTGTTGCCAGCTGGAGCACCAGCCGAGGGCGCAGCAGCTCCTGCAGCTGCTGCCGCAGCTACTGCAGCTCCTGCTGAGAAAGGCACGGCAGCTCCTGCAGCTGCTGCAAAGGGTGGTGCTGCTGCTCCTGCAAAAGACACAAAGCCAGCTGCTGCAAAACCAGCTGCGGAAAAGAAGGCAAAATAGGTGAAGTAAATGGGAGATCATCCAAAGAATTCTCGCAAAATGTGGCGAAAACCAAAACGACCACTCAATTATGATTTGTTAAATGAAGAGCTCTATGTTCTTGGAACTTATGGGCTTAAGAATAAGAGAGAGTTATGGAAGGCCCACACTGAACTTTCCAGAATAAGAAATCAGGCAAGGTCTCTTTTGGCTTTAACACAGGATGTTAGAAGCAAGAAAGAACCAACTCTTATGAAATCACTGACAAGAATAGGACTGGTAAAAGATAACTCAACATTAGATGATGTTTTAAATCTCAAGGTAACTGATTTGCTGTCACGTAGATTACAGACAGTGGTACAGAAAAAAGCTAACATCAAGAGTCCATATCTTGCAAGACAAGCTGTTGTACACGGTCATGTGACAATAGGAGAGAGAATAGTCAGCATTCCGTCATATACAGTAACTATAGAAGAAGAAAACCAGGTGAGCCTCTCGTCAGCAATTGATCTTGGCAAAACCAAACAACAACCGCCCGTAGAAGAAGCCAAGGCAGAACAACAAACCGAGTAAAAGACGCGCAATTATTATGTATCTAGAGGTATATAGAATAGGCATATGTGCTCAATCATAGGTTATCTTGGCCTCAGCCAAGCTGCTCCCATAATAGTAGATGGTTTGAAGAGAATGGAATACCGGGGCTATGATAGTGTCGGTGTTGCAACGTTTGCAAATAATCAGATTCTAGTAAGAAAAGGAGTAGGCAAAGTAATTGATGTAAATAAAACAGTAAGGCTCGATGAACTTTCCGGAAATGTAGGCATTGGACATACGAGATGGGCCACGCATGGAATGGTCACGGATACAAATGCTCACCCCCATCCATCAAGCACGGGAGAGGTGGCAATTGTACACAATGGGATAATTCAAAATCATGAGGAGTTGAAAAAAGAATTGCAACAGAAAGGATACTCTTTCAAGAGCCAGACAGACAGCGAAGTAATCGCAAACCTTCTTCAATATCACTATGACAAAAGTAGAAACATAAAGCAATCAATGGTTGACACGGTTGCTGATCTTAAGGGAGATTATGCATTTGTTGCAGTATTTGAGAACGGAACGTTATCGGCCGCAAGATTTCACGAACCACTCATAATTGGAATTGGAAAACAAGGATATTTCATTTCTAGCGACGTTCTTGGATTTGTAGAACATACTGATGAGGTCATTTACTTGGACAACAAGGAATTCGTGATTATCGGGAATTCAGGAATTCAGATTTTTGATTTTGATGCAAATCCAGTACAACACCAGATCACCAAGGTATCAAAGGAATTTGCTGATGTATACAAGGGGGAATATGCACATTTTACGCTCAAAGAAATATCAGAACAGCCAACTACAATTCTTAACGCCGGAGGCAACACAAAACTTGAGCTTGATTTGGCAACAGACTTTATTCGACATGCAAAGTCTCTTTACATCACTGGAAGCGGGACAAGCTACAATGCAGCGCTTGTAGCCAAGTTTCTTTTTTCAAAATATGCCAAGATCAAGATAGAGCCTATAATATCAAGCGAGGTACATTTTTCACCTGACATTTTTGAGCAACAATCTATTCTGATAGCGTTATCTCAGAGCGGGGAAAGTGCAGATGTCTTGGAAGCTGTAAACATTGCGAAAAAATCAGGGGCAAAGATAATTTCAATCATAAACATAATGTCCTCATCTCTTGCTCATTTGTCATCCATATCGATAGGATTAGGATGTGGTCCTGAGATTGGAGTAGCTGCAACAAAGAGCTTTACTGCACAACTTGCGACGCTTTACAAAATAGTAGACAAGATATCAGAAGGCAGTTTGGGCTTGGATCTTGACAGGGTTTCAGAGGCAATAAAGAAGAGCTTGTCAGACGAGTCTAAAACCAAGATTCAGGAGATAGCAAAAAAACTCAAAGATGTTTCAGACATATACATACTTGGGAGGGGAATTCATTATCCAATTGCATCAGAATCGTCACTGAAGCTAAAAGAACTAACTTACATACATGCAGAGGGTCTCCCCGGCGGGGAATTAAAACACGGTCCTCTTGCCTTGATGGATTCTAACACATATGTGATTATGATCAACCCAGACGATTCCACATATTCTGATACCTTGACCAGTGCACGAGAGATAAAGGCTCGGGGAGCAAAGATCATAGGAATATCAGACAAGCACAGTGATGTTTATGATTATTGGATAGAGATGCCCAAGATAGAAGAAGCGATGTATCCACTGGTTGAGATAATACCTATCCAACTTTTGGCATATTATGCAGCTGTTGAAAAAGATACAGATCCTGACTATCCAAGAAACTTGGCAAAATCAGTAACTGTCAAGTAATTCTCTGATATTCTTTTTCCGTAAGAAATAGCAGTTTTTCTGCATCAATTCCAGTCTTTAACATACATGCGATGGATGCTCCACCTGCTCCCGCACCTTCTTTGACAAATCCTTCAGCATACGCGCGAAGACCTGAAATTTTTGATTGGCCAAGCTTGAGTTTGGCAACAAGTATAGGAATGTCAAATATCTGTTCAACTGTATCTGCCAAGTTTGCAGATTTGTCATCAATGATATAAGAAGTGGTTCCTATCGCAGTGTTTTTTCCGTCAAAGCCGATACTTTTTGCAAAACATAAGACTGCCGCCATCTGGGTTCCACCTGCTAACAATACGTTTGTAATCTCAGAAGCTGTGCTAAGTATTCCTGCAACTGTAGGTATCATTGGATCACCAACTTCTGCAGCAATACCAAGGGGATCATTTGATTGGATTCGCTTCAGTGCATTTTTTACAATATCAGTTTTGAGAGAAACTGGATTATTTGGCATGCTACTGCTTACCGATGCCTTTAGACCAAGACCCTCAAGCACACCAAGAGCTGTAGTGGTCCCTCCAGGAATGCTCTCACCTATCACAAGACAGTCGGTTGAGGCTCCAAGAAATCTGCCAATTATTCTTCCATATTCTATTGCCTTTCGAATATCATCTTGACTTAGTGCAGGTTCAAGTGAGATGTTTTTTCCATATTCCAGATTCATATCAACGAATGGAAGCTTTGGTGAGATCTTGCTTCCAGCGTTGATTACTATGCTTGGTATGCTTGCCGCCTCTAGGGCTGCCTTTGTCAAAAGTGCAGGCGTAGGTTTTCCATCAGGTGTCATTGGAATAACTGAAATGCTTTTGCAGTGTCCATAGTGAATAAATTCAGCATCTGCAGGTCCAGTGTATTTTATTAGATCAGGATGCTCACCCGCAACTGTAACTCCTGGAATTTCAGAAGTTGCAGTGTAAGAGATTACAAGAGAGAATGCAAATCTCTTTTGTGTTGTTTTATTTATGAAATCAAGACCCGCATTCTTGTTTCCCAAGATTTCAATGTCTTGCAAAAACTAATCACTGCTCATGAATTCTAAAAATTCTTTTTCTGTACGTGGTTGAAGTACAAAATTAGTTTTCTTTTCTTTTCCTATAGTAGAAGTTGATGAACTACCGTAGTTGTGGCCAGGGTAGAGAGTCAGGTTATCATCCATCTTTGAAACAATATCAAACAAGCTATGATAAAGCTCTTTTGCGCTTCCTCCAGGAAGATCTACTCTTCCACAATTTCCCACAAATAGTGTATCCCCCGAAAAGACTTTGCCGTCCCCAACAAGACAGATGCTGTCCTTGGAATGTCCTGGCGTGTGAAATACTGCAAGTTCCGAGTTTCCAAACGTGATCTTGGCTCCATCCGATACAGTAACATCATTTTTCAGAATAGAAGATTCGTGTTGCAATATCTTGGCACCAGTCTTCTTTGCCATGGCATCATTACCTATTGTGTGGTCAAAGTGATGGTGAGTGTTTATGATGTATTTTATTTTCAAACCTTTTTTCTCAATCGTATCTAATACAAGATCTAGGTCCCAGGAAGGATCAAGTACCACGGCCTCGTTTGTTTGCTCGTCTTCAAGTATGTAAGTAAAATTTTGCATGTTTCCTACTTCGAGCTGATGAACTTTCATAGTACTCCTACCTCGGCCTCTGGAGGAATTCCTATTTTTTCAACCAGTATCTTGCCGCACATTTCCATTGCTTTTGGCATTCCAATCTTCATTTTATGGTATGTAATAGTTACATCTGCTTTCACGCATTTGTCTATCACAGAGCCTGAATCAGGGTCAAGCCCAGATGGTATGTCCACTGAAAGTTTGAAACATCTGTGTTTGTTTATCAAGTCTATTGCAGTAACGTAAGGCTCTCTTATTTTACCTGCGACGCCAGTTCCTAGGATGCCGTCAACAATAATGTCTGCGTCAAGAACAACCTGACTTGGATCAGAAGTGACAATAATATTTACAGAATTCATTTTTTCCAAAAGTCTCCAGTTAGAAATAGCCTCCTCTGTCTTTATTTTGGAAGGGCTTCCAAGCAAGACTACAGTAGGCTTACATCCAAAGCCTGCAAGGTGTCTTGCAACAACAAATGCGTCTCCACCATTATTTCCCAATCCTGCAAATACAGTTATTTTTTTTTCTTTCAGGTCAGCATATTTTTCAAGTAGATATCTAGCAGTTACAGCCCCAGCGTTTTCCATCATTAGTTTTCTTGGAAAACCCATCTGATGTCCATTTTCTTCGATCTGCATCATTTGTTTTACTGTAATTTCCACACATTTCAGAAATTCATGTCAAATAAGGGCTTTACCAAATTTGTTG
Organism: Nitrosotalea sp.; assembly: GCA_033853455.1. GTDB lineage: Archaea > Thermoproteota > Nitrososphaeria > Nitrososphaerales > Nitrosopumilaceae > Nitrosotalea. The sequence continues at coordinate 8,390 of JAWOLM010000108.1, forward strand.
TTCACGACAATAGCATTTTGTATACATTTCAATGAAATGTGATTTTACGTCAGGACAAGCATCGGATGCGGGAGAAGGGATTTGAACCCTCGAAATCCTAAGATACTAGCCCCTCAAGCTAGCGCCTTTGACCAGGCTGGGCGACTCCCGCATTTGCAATACCCATGTATGGTTTTTATAAGCCTTGATTACTTTTTGAAACGTGCTAATTCCTGTCAGGTGTTTTACTTGCGGAAATTTAATCGCAGATAAGTTCAAGGAATATCAAACACGAGTAAAAAGTGGCGAGGATCCAGCAAAGGTTCTAGATTCTTTTGGACTGAAACGATATTGCTGCAGAACAATGATGCTAACATCAGTGGAAACAATTCATCAAGTTATTCCATTCTACGAAGCAATTAGGAGAAGGGAGCAAGAAGTCCAATCCGAGCTAGAATAGGATGGCACGGATTACCTCAATTGAAAGTAGGATACTATACAATAGCAGAGGAAGTAAAACAATCGAAGTAGACGTTATAGCAGACAATCAATACACAGGTAGAGTTTGTGCACCATCTGGTGCAAGCGTTGGAAAATACGAGGCAATAAGTTTTCCAGATAACAAGCCAGAAAAAAGCCTTGAAATCTTAAACGCAAATGAAAAAAAATTCATTGGATTAGACCCGTCCGATCTCAAGTCAGTTCATGAAACATTAAAAACGATTGACTCTACTTCCGGATATTCAAAAATTGGTGGCTCGGTTGCGTTTTCCATTACAATAGCTTCGGTAGAATGTGCGGCAAAATCAGAAAAAATCCCAATGTTCAAGATGCTGACCAAAGATACTGATCTAAAGTTTCCATTTCCTCTAGGTAACATTTTAGGCGGTGGAGCTCATGCAGGTCCTGGCACACCAGACATTCAAGAGATACTAGTTTGTGCAACTGGTTCAAAAACAATAAGGGATGCGATAGAAATCAATTTCGCAGTACACAAGGAACTAGGAAAGATTCTTGCAAAGAGAGATCCAGGATTTACAAATGGGAGAGGGGACGAGGGTGGCTGGGCCCCAAGACTTGACAATGAACAGGCACTAGAAATTTCTGCCAAAGCATGTGAACAGTTAGGATTTACATTAGGAAAAGAAGTATCACTTGGAGTAGATTTTGCATCAACTACACAGTGGGATGAAAAGAAGAAGAAATATGTTTACGACAGAGCGGGTTTTGAGAATTCCCCACAAGAACAGATAGAGTTTGCCTCAGATATAATAAAAAAATACAAGCTTGTATATGCAGAGGACGCGGTTCAGGAGGAAGCCTTTGAAGATATGGCTATCCTTGCAAAAAGATTCCCGAATGTATTGATAACAGGAGATGATCTCTTGGTGACTAATACTGAGATCTTAAAGAAAGCAGCAGCAAAAAAGGCATGCAACGCTGCAATCTTGAAGGTAAACCAGGCTGGAAGTCTTTATGATGCTCTTGAATTTGCAAAAGAAGCTTCTAAAAACAACATAAAACTAATCACCTCACACAGATCCGGTGAATCTTCAGACTCTCACATTTCGCACATTGGCATAGCTACAAAATCCAAGATGTTAAAGGTTGGAATTGTAGGAGGGGAAAGAGTGGCCAAACTAAACGAATTGCTTCGTATCTCAGAGTATGATTTAATACGTGGAATGGTCGAGATTTAAGAACACATCATGAGTAAAGAAGAGTTCGAACATATGGAAAAGTATGTTTTGTCTACTGGTATCAGAGTTGGAACTCAGGTAAAGACAAAATTCATGATTCCTTTCATAACAAAGGCTACAAACGAGGGACTTTACATTATAGATAGCAAAAAGACGTTGTCCAGAATTCAGACAGCGGCCAAGTTTATCAACAGAGCAACAATCTCAAAGGTATTCATCTGCTCGGGCAGAGAATATGCAAGCACTCCAATTGAAAAGTTCTGTGAGTTGACAGGTGCAACACCTATGCTTGGTCGATTCATGCCAGGTACTCTGACAAATCCACTTTTGCCTTACTACATTGAACCAGAATTGGTAGTCGTATCAGATCCCCAAGTTGACGAACAAGCAATCTTGGAAGCAACCAATGCTGGAATACCGGTCATTGCAATTTCCAACACTGACAATGTTACATCAAAGGTTGATTTGGTAATACCTGCAAACAACAGGGGTAGGAAATCCCTCGCAGCAATCTATTGGCTACTAGCTAGAGAGATACTGATACAGAAAGGAAGTTTGAAGGCAGAGGATTCAATGAAATACGAAATAGACGATTTTGAGACAAAGATAACAGAAGAAGAATTGGAAGAAGAGGTTGAAAGAGCACCTCCAATGAGAATGAGAAGTAAGAGGCAATAATACAATGCAGGTGAGAACACCAGCTGTGGCTGGTATGTTCTATCCAGAAACTCAACAGGAAACAAGATCATCCATCAAAGAATGTTTTTTACATGAATTTGGTCCCGGAAAGATGCACCCAACACAAAAAAAGGAGAGCATAATCGGTGTCATTTGCCCTCATGCAGGATACATGTATTCCGGCCCAGTTGCCGCAAATTCGTACTATGCGATTTCATCTCTAAAGCCAGACCTGGTGATAATCATAGGACCAAATCATTGGGGAATTGGGTGCGATGTTGCTACTATGAAAGAAGGAATCTGGAGAACACCACTTGGTGATGTTGAGGTTGACACTGCCGCTGCAGTTGAGATTAACAGCATATCAAAACTTGTAGAATTGGATTTTTTTTCACATACAAAGGACCACAGCTTGGAGGTACAGATTCCGATGCTGCAGGAAATTTACTCTCATAAATTCAAGATACTCCCCATAATTTTGAATGACCAGAGCTATAACGCCGCAAAAGAGATAGGAATGGCAATATCAAAATTAGCAAGAGGCAAAAAAATTGTGATAATAGGCTCATCAGACTTTACACATTACGAAGAAAATGAATTTGCACATGAACAAGACAAGTCCTTGATTGAGCCAATATTAGAAATGAATGTCGATAAATTCTATAGAGTTTTGCAGGAAAAACAAGTAAGCGCGTGCGGATATGGAGCGATAGCTTCTACCATGATAGCTTGTAAAGAATTGGGTGCTAGAAAAGGCACGTTAGAAAAGTATGCCACTAGCGGCGATATCACAGGGGAGAAAGCATCAGTGGTAGGATACGCGTCGATTATTTTTTCATGAAATCAGTGGCATCTGCCCCAGGCAAGGTCATTTTATTTGGAGAGCACTTTGTCGTATATGGAACAAAGGCAATACTTTGTGCCATAGATAAGAGAATCACTGCAACTTCACAGTTTTTAGATGAAAAAAAGATACGAGTCAAGTCAAAGCTAGGAGACGTAGAGATTGATCTGAACAGGTCGCCTGATCTCGATTCAGTATCTGCCAGATTTATGAGACCGTTTTTGCATATCGCAAAAGAAGCATTACGCGAGTTTAACGAAAATAGAGGATTAGAGATAATCTTGGAGTCTGAGATCCCTGCAGGAATAGGTCTTGGCTCATCTTCTGCAGCGTGTGTTGCTACAGCAGCGTCCGTTATGGGTCTATTTAGTAAAAAATCTAAAGAAGAAATTCTAAGGAGAGCTATCGAGTCAGAGAGGATAATATTTGAAGACGCTTCCGGTGCAGATTCTTCTGTATCAGCGTTTGGCGGATTGATGTCATATAGCAAGGATGGATATGAAAAGATTGATTCCAAACACAATCTGAGTTTGATAATAGCAAACTCAAACCAGATTCACAGTACAAAAGAAGTAGTTTTGAGAGTTAGAGAATTCAGAAACAAGAATGAGAAGTTGTTTGGCAAGATGTGCAAGCAAGAAAACAAGTTGGTAGAGGATGCACTATCAGCAATAAAACAAAATGATCTAGTCACACTTGGCTCTCTAATGCTAAAAAATCAAGAGATGCTAGAGCAGATTAATGTGTCAACTGACAAACTCAATTCACTCATAAAAGAAGCAGTCAAAACTTCGTATGGAGCAAAGATAACAGGCGCTGGCGGTGGTGGTTGCATAATTTCTTTGGTGGATAAATTCAATGTAGAGACTACTCTTGAGAATTTGAAAAAAATTGGCGAATGTTTTGTAGCAAAGATAGATTTTGAAGGGCTAAGTTATTCATAACAAGTTCTTGTTATTGTAGCAAAAGTGTGAGAGAGGCTTTTTAAAACCGACTATATCATTGTAAAAAATCATGATTTTGATCAAACTTGG
>JAWOLM010000109.1:0-4622 GCA_033853455.1 Nitrosotalea sp.
TAGTGATCTAAATGACTCAAACAGCCCGGATTAAACTAACAAGCACGAGTTTACAGAGGCTGGATGGCGTATGCAGTGAAATTAAAGGCATAGGCGAAAAAACAGGAGTCAAAGTCAAAGGTCCTACCCCCTTACCTGTAAAAAGACTCAACGTAGTAACACGAAAATCTCCATGCGGTCAAGGAACACATACTTATGAAAAATGGGAGATGAGAATACACCGCAGAGTCATCGATCTGAGCGCAGATGATAGAGCAATAAGACAACTAATGAGAATAAAAATTCCAAACGATGTGTACATCGAACTTACACTCAAATAATTTTTGTTAGCCTTAAATTACAGAAGATTTTCTGATTAATCATGTCTGAGCCGATGGAAGAAAACAACATCCAAGAAGAGAAACCAACTAGTTTCAGCGTATATTATTCCTGTATGAGATGTGGTACTCGTGTAAGCCAATCGGAGCTGACACGACTGCCTGAAATAAAATGCATCTGCGGTTTTAGAGTATTTACAAAAGTAAGACCGCCGGTTGTAAAAACAATAAAGGCTTACTGATCACTTGCTTTTCCACTATATCGGTGGGCTCGCTGCAAATGAGTTCTCATTTCTTCCATGCTTGAAAAATAAAGATTGCATTCTTTACAATCATACATGGCATTGTCATGCGAAATTTGTTCGTGGTGCATAAGTTCTTCTTGTTGACCAAATTTTCTGCCACATTTCTGGCATTTGTGTTTCTTAAAGAGATGCAATTTTATCCCAATTTCGCCTTTTGAGAGTCCCAGCACTCTCTACATAACTGTCCCTCAATAGACCATTTAGTTTTCGGATTGTATCTTATCATACCTAGTTTTTTACCACAAATCTTACAAAACTCTTTGAGATTTTTGAATTCATTATCTTTTTCATCAAAACATTTCTTGCAGAGCAAACCTTTCATGTCCCACTGATACCTTGGCTCCCACATGTCTGGAACATCTTTTTCCTCATTGCATATCGCACATTTTTGCCTCAAGCTCTGTTCATAGAATCGTTGCATTTGGCTAACATAACAATCACCACATAATGGACCTTCAACCTGCCATTCATTTTTTGGCTTGTGTTTATGACTAGTCTGTTTTTTACATAAGGCACAAATGGCCAGTTTTGAACCAAATAGCTTCACACCTTGAAATCAATCTAATCTATTAAAAAATGTGATGCAATAATAAGAAATTAAAAAGAAGACTAGCGAATGATTCTTTTATAATTCGCCGAGAGCTTCTTCGATAAGCTGGCTGGGGTTGAGCATGCCTCTTTCTTTGGCAATTTGCTCGATTTTACCATATTGTTCTGCGGTAAAGCAGATTGGCATAGAGCGATCTTTCATATTTTCTTTTGAGTCTTATGATTTAATATCCTTTTTGCTAATTGCCAATGATCGTTTGTTCTGAATAGATCTTATTCTTTAAAGGCGTATTTGCGTTGTCCGCGTGTCTCTGGAGTTTTTTCAACACCTATCAAAACAAATTCTTTTTTACTGTCCAATAGACTTTCACTCGGGCTTCGTTTATTTTCGTGAATCTCTTCATATTCCTCAAGTGAAACCTTTATTCTATTTCCTATCTCAGCTTCCAAATTCATATCTTTTACAATTTCTTTATAGGTTGGCATGATAACTCCGCTGAAAACCATGGCGCTACTACCACTGCCGTATGAACCAAACCCGAATCTTTTACCTTCCAAATCAGTTCCCTTTTGGAATTCAAATTCCAGACAGCTTCTAAAGCCCATGTACAGTGACGCAGTATACAGGTTCCCTACAATTCGTGATGCAATTAAAGAACTTGCTAGTTTTGCATCATAAGTTTCTTGAAACTCTTCCGTTTGCGTAAAACGCTTTGTAAATTCATGATCTTTTGCCATAAATTCTTCATCTGCAAGAACAGATTCAATTGTACCGCGTGGATCCTTTGGGATTGGTTCTTCCATACCCATTTTTTCGATTATTTTTTTCCAGTACGGCATATTTCTCCATTCATGCCTTAGCAGATATGCAAGTGCCTTCTTTCCCATATTGCTGTAAGGCAGATGCATGTTTATGAAATCGATATAATCCAAAATTGTTTCGCCCTCTTTTAATTTAATCAGTCCTGTAGAAAGCGCTTTTTCCTTGTATGCCATTAATGCCTTCTTTACCTGAATCATGTACAACAAGTTTGAATATTGACCGTTGACAATTGGTGTTTCCTTGCCAAATGGTCTGTAGAAATCATATTCATTTTTTATCGAAGTAGATGTGACTTTAGGATCAAAAGTCATTATTCTAGGAGTATCATTAAGTAACATTGCCACAGCTCCTGCGCCCTGAGTGTATTCGCCGCTAGAACCTAGATCATATTTGGCTATATCAGAGACAACGACAATCGCGTGTTTTCCTTCCGCTTCCCCAGCTCGTATCCAGTTTGAATTATCGTATAACGCGTATGAACCACTTACACAAGCAAATTTGCATTCTATTCCCCCACAGTGTTCAAACGAGTCATCGCCATAGACCTGCTCCAACATGCCAATAACATAGGAATTCATAGCTTTGGATTCATCAAGTGACGATTCTGTGGCCACATAAAGTCGTCCGACATCTTTTGGAGCTAGCTTGTTTCTTTCCATTATTCGCAAACATGCGTTAGCTGCCATACAGGCGGGGTCTTGATTAGTATCTACAATAGCCATCCTAGATACTCCCAATCCACGTTGAAGTTTATCTGGGTCCATGCCGCGCGCTCTTGCAAAATCTTGAGCGTCTACAAACAACCTTGGAACGTAGATGGCTATGTCATCTATACCTGCAGCCAACAGCTAAACCTTCGTTATAACAAATATAAGCATTTTGAGGGTCAAGTTTGATCTCCAATATCCTTAATTTTTATTCACTTTTCTAGGTAAACTAATGAAAAATGCCTAAGATTGCAGCTTAGATTTGAAAATCTCATCAAAAACAGCATATGGCTGAGCACCAACGACCTTTGTGACGGTATTATCTGGCCCTACTATAAAGAAATCCGGAGTACCAGTAAGGCCCAGATTATTGGCATCAGAAACACTGCCACGAATGACCGAAATGTATTTTGACTGACTCATGCATTGGTTAAATTCATCTTGGTTTAGTCCTAATTGCTTGGAGAACTGGGTCAAGTTAGTGGCAGAAGCCCAGCCAGTATTTTCTCCAGACCAATTAGTATACAAAATATCATGATATTCCCAGAACTTGCCTTGTTCTTGTGCACAATGTGCCGCATTGGCTGCCGTAACAGAGTCTTGTCCTATGATGGTGAAATCTTTGAAATACATCTTGACCTTGCCTGTGTCAACGTAATTCTTTACAATGTCTGACTCAGTATTATGAAAAAAATTATTACAGTAATAGCATTGATAGTCTCCAAACTCTATCATTGTGATAGGTGCATTTTCGGATCCTAAGACTGGCGATAGATTAGATGTCAAGAAGTCCACGCTTACTTTTTGTGGGGTATTTTGTGAAGCCAATTCAGTTGGAGTTTTCATTACGCTTTCTTGTCCATAAATCAAAAAGATCATCATAGCGAGAATTACAACACCTGCCCCTATTCCAAGAGATGGGAGGTGAATTTTCACAATTCTAGCAAAGTTCGAAGTCTATTTAGTTCTTCTTAAAGAGTATCTAAATAAGAGGGACATGTGATTGCAAAAATGTGAAGCGAGTTTTTGTCAACGGATATGGATCTATAGGAAGCAGAATTGCACAATTCATAGCAGATGACAAAGATATCGAGGTTGCAGGTGTAGGAAAATACTCGCCCGATGATAAAGTATCAGATGCCATATCAAGAGGCTTCAAAGTCTACGTACCTAAAAACAAAATGGATAGTTTTAAAAATCTAAAAATTTCTGGAGCAATAGAGGACATAATTTCAAATTGTGATCTTGTTATAGATGCCTCGCCTGGCGGCATGGGTCATTCAAACAAAAAAACACTTTATGAGCCCATGAATACAAAGGCAATCTTTCAGGGAGGAGAAAAAATCAGCGGCGAAAAATCAGTAGCACAATTCATTTTCAACTCCAGAGTGAACTATGAGAAAGCCTTTGGCAAGCAGTTTGTGATGCAAGGTAGTTGTAATGTAACTGGGATGGGAAGAATAATTCAGCCTTTAAAGGAAAAATATGGTAAAAAGATAAAACGAATGGACGCAACCTTACTTAGACGATGGGCGGATTTAGAAGATTCCAAGACTGAAATCAAAGATTCCATAGAATGGACTGTTAAACCTCATCACGATGATGATGTGAAGAGCTATATGGGTGCAGATACGCCTTTGTTTATCAGAGTGTTCAAAGTACCCACAAGACAAATGCACGTGCATCTAATGGATATTCGCTTTGATGGACCAGCACCAAACGCGTCTGAAATAATTAATCTTTACAAAGGCGAGTATGGAGTGGCAACATTGTATGGTGTAAAGGGAACAAAAGACATTCGCGATTTTGCTGAATCGATAAACTTTAGTTTCAAAGATACCAACATGATTCACATACATGCAGACCTCACCGAAGTTCAAGATGATGTAATAAAAATAACATACTCTGACGATCAAACTGG
>JAWOLM010000110.1:0-7206 GCA_033853455.1 Nitrosotalea sp.
CGCCCAAAATCTCTCTTGCAATACATAAAGCAGCAGTTGTCTTTCCTACACCTGCAGATCCTGAAAACATCAAATGTGGCATCTCAGGAGTATTCTTCAAAAGAGCACTCAAACTACCAATGACTTCTTTTTGGTTTACAATGTTTGATAATTTCATGGGGCGATACTTTTCAACCCACATAAAAGATTCAGTCATAGGCTCTTACCTCTTTGCCCTACTAATAAAATTAAGTCTAGGATCTTGGAATGCTTGTTGGTTATACTCCAATTACCCGGTCATTAAGATTGACAAAAAACCACTTATTTTAGAGGGCGATCAGAGTGGATCTAGCATTGAGAAGTAAGGAGAAAAAGCAACCTACAAGTATCTAGATCAAATGATCAGAGCAAATGGTGAACAGAATTGATCGATCGATCCCATTAAAGACTTGGGGAGGATCATGACATAATTTGGATATCTCCGAACTGATACAAATACATACGATAGGATATCGTCTACAGGATGTTAAGGTCAATTTTGGCCATGATCTCAAAATAGATGTTCCGGAGATTTCAATAGATGCTAAGCACGGTGAAATTTTGAGCATTCCCAGATGGGTAGCGGACGTATTGTCATCAGAGAAACTTGCTGAAGTACAGGATACCGATATGGTGGTTGCTCTAAAACAGGCAATCGTAAAAGAAAACGTCCAAGGTGATTTTGATCTTTCTACATTAGAACCAGAATTTTACATAAAGATGAATTCATTCATGCAAAGATTACCACAGCAAGATCGCGACAAGCTGGAAAGCATGCTAAACTCTCTTATTCGCAAACGACAAGGTAAAATTATCAAATTGGCAGATTCATCCAAACTGACTTCAGAGTCTGCAAAGAAACTGACAGTAGAGGAAAGAGCCTTGTTTGAATACATTTACAGTAACAGTGTGGACTTCAAGAAACAGGTATTAAGTGATAAGAAATGACGGTACAACCAGAATCTGTTTCATCAAGTAAATTACAAGATCAAGTAAAAGACTTTCTAAGTCAATTCAAAGACAAGTCTGGTTCTTACAAGTATGTTGAAGAGATCGATCAGATGATGGCAAAAAAAATCCAGTATATCGTAGTTGATTACAACGATCTTGTTTCATATCCTGAAATCGAATCTGTTTTTAATTCCGATCCAGATGAGATCCTTCGCGCATTCAGCGGAGCAATTAAAGATATTCTAAAAGAGAGATTCTCGCAATATGCAGAGAAAATCCGTCATGATATTCGGGCGAGAATATCGAATTATCCAGCACAACGGAGCTTACGGGAAGTAAACGCAGAGGTAATTGGAAAAATGATAAGTGTATCTGGAATGGTTGTAAGATCATCTGAGATAAAACCACTAGCAAAGGAACTGGTCTATATCTGTCCAGAGGGACACCAGACGAAAAGAATTCAAGAGAAGGGATTAGAATTCAAGGAACCTCTGAAGTGTGATAATGGTAAATGTACCCACAGAGATTTGGATCTAAACCCAGAACAAAGTAAATTCATTGATTTTCAAATGGTAAGACTTCAGGAACTTCCAGAAGACCTTCCTCCAGGCCAGCTACCTCATTATCTTGACGTCACAGTACTCCAAGATCTAGTTGACAACGCAAGACCTGGTGACCGTGTAATTCTAACTGGAATTGTAAGAATTGAGCAAGAACACATTCCTTCTATGAAAGGAAAGAGTGGCATTTACAGACTGAGAATTCAGGGAAACAACATTGAATTCTTGGGTGGTAGAGGAAACAAGAGCTCTCGAAGCACTGAAAGGGAAGAAATCTCACCTGATGAAGAGAAAATAATCAAGTCTCTTGCAAAAAACTCTGATATTTACGATAGGCTCATTGCTTCATTTGCTCCACACGTTCACGGTCATGATATAATAAAAGAATCAATCTTGTTGCTAATTGTAGGCTCTACGCAAAAACTACTTGCGGATGGTGCAAAAATTCGTGGCGACATTAACGTATTTTTGGTGGGTGATCCTGGTACTGCGAAAAGTGAAATGCTAAAGTTTTGTGCGAGGATTGCACCACGAGGACTTTATACTTCAGGAAGAGGTTCCACTGCTGCAGGACTTACAGCAGCTGTTGTGAGGGATAAAATCGGTATAATGATGCTTGAAGCAGGTGCTGTAGTTCTGGGCGACCAAGGTCTTGTCTGTATAGATGAATTTGACAAGATGAAACCAGAAGACAGAAGTGCATTACACGAAACAATGGAACAGCAATCAGTAAGCATAGCAAAAGGTGGAATTGTAGCAACACTTAATGCAAGAACTTCAATCTTGGCTGCTGCTAACCCGATGTATGGGAAATATGATCCTTTTAAGAATATAACAGAGAACGTGAATCTACCGGTTCCTCTTCTTACTCGTTTTGATCTTATCTTTGTTGTTAGAGATATTCCATCAAAAGAAAGGGATACAAGAATAGCAAGACACATACTGACTCTACACAGGACTACGGGAACTGAGACCAAATCGCTAATTGATGTAGATATTCTTACAAAGTATCTGACATATGCAAAAAGATTTGATCCTATACTCACACCAGAAGCAGAGGATAAGATTTTGCAATATTATATGACAATGAGAAATGTAGAATCTGAAGGCATGATAACAGTTACTCCAAGACAGCTTGAAGGATTGGTAAGACTTGCTACTGCAAGAGCAAGATTATTGATGAAAACCCAAGTTGAAGGGGAAGATGCAGAAAGAGCTATATTTCTAATACAAAGCATGCTACAAGATGCAGGAGTTGATGTAAACACCGGAAAAGTAGATCTCGGAGTATTACAGGGACGTCCTCACAGCGAAGTTTCAAAGATGCAGTTATTCATGGATGTAATGAGATCATTAGAAGGAGACGAGAAAAGACCTGTTGAAGAAAAGACTTTTGTAAAAGAGCTGGTCAAGACAGGAAAATTCAATGAAGAAGAAGCAAGGAAATACATAAAGAAACTGCAGAGAGAGTCAGCTATTTATGAATCAAAACCCGGCCATTATAACCGGGTATGAGAGTAGAAGAACTAGATATCCCAAGACAAGTAATCAAAATTCTCCATAAAGATGGGATCGTCACTCTTTATCCTCCACAAGAAAAAAGTGTAAAAGCAGGATTGCTCAAGAATGTCAGCATTTTAGTTTCTGCACCTACCGCAAGTGGAAAGACGCTAATCGCCACACTTGCAATAATAAAACATCTTGATGAAAAGAGAGGTAAGATAGTATACCTCAGTCCACTCAAAGCATTAGCATCTGAAAAGTTTTCTGAATTTAAGAAACTGGAATCTGTAGATTTTGGTCGAAAAATCAAGATCCAAATTTCTACAGGTGACTATGACCAAACCGATAAAAGTTTAGGTACAAACGACATACTTGTTTTAACCAATGAAAAGATGGATTCTATCATAAGACAAGGTGCAGAATGGTTAAACGAAGTTAGCCTTGTCATTGCAGATGAGGTTCATCTCCTAGGAGATGAGGACAGGGGGCCTACACTTGAAATTGTGCTCACAAAATTGATCACACTGCAGAAAAAACCGCAAATTCTAGCGCTTAGTGCAACCGTTACCAATGCTGATGAAATATCTGATTGGCTTGGTTGCACATTAGTAGAGAGTGATTGGAGGCCTGTTCCTCTATGGGAAGGTGTCTATGACCAAGGAATAGTAACTATGCAAAATAGAAAAAATTTTGAGGTTGAAACCACTATTCGAGGGGCAGCGGTTGACTTGGGGCTAGACTCGCTTAAAAACGGCGGTCAAGCAATCTTATTTGCTGAAACAAGAGCACGCTCAGTTTCTCTTGCTACAAAGGCATCAGAAGCAGTATCAAAGTATGTTACAGAAAAAGAAAAGAAAAATTTGGAACAAATCTCACAAAAAATTCTTGAAGACAATGAGCATACAGAATTAATCAGAAATCTTGCAACATTAGTGAAAAAAGGAGTTGCATTTCACCACGCAGGACTAAACCAAAATTGTAGAGAAACTATTGAATCAGAATTTAGAAATGGAAAAATAAAGATTCTTGCTTCCACTCCTACATTAGCTGCTGGAGTAAACCTTCCAGCAAGGAGAGTAGTGATCTCTAATATTAGTAGATATGATGTAAAATATGGCGTCAACAAACCCATCAGCGTCTTGGAATACAAACAACTTTGTGGCAGAGCAGGAAGGCCACAATATGATGAATATGGAGAAGCTATTATTGTTGCAAATGCTAATAGTAATGATCTTTTAGATTATTACATTAACGGTACACCGGAACCTATTTCTTCAAAACTTACAGGTGATAAGGCATTACGAACGCATGTACTCAGTCTAATCTCAACTACGCCGGGAATAAAAAATGAGGAGATTGTTGATTTTTTTTCAAAAACACTTTCAGGATCGCAGGAAAGAAAACCCTCTATAAAATTTAAAATTCAGATAACTCTTCGCTATTTGGAATCAGAAGAGCTCATAAAACAAAAAGGAGGAAGATTCATTGCAACAGAGTTTGGAAAAAAGACCTCTACGTTATACATAGATCCGCTAACATCCGTCTATTTCAGAAAAACACTACAAAAAATTTCAAATAAAAGAAAACACACTATTGGAATACTCCACGTCATAACAAACTGTGAAGACTTTTTCCCAAAGTTTTCGTTGAGAAATAAAGATTATGAATTGCTTAGTCTGCTGCTTGAAAACCATTCTGATCAATTAATTGATAGCATTTCAGAATATGATTGTAATAGAAGCCTACTTGCAATGCATGCTTGGGTTGACGAATCTACAGAGATCTTCCTTTCTGATAATCTAGGCATAGAGTCTGGTGATATGCATAGAATGACTGAAACTGCAGACTGGCTTATTCATGCATTTCATGACCTTGCCAAGCTTGAAAAATTAGATAGTCTAATTGATGAATTGGATATTTTACGAACTCGTATAATTTATGGAATAAAAGAAGAACTTGTAGATCTTGTTAAGGTACGTGGTATTGGAAGGATACGTGCTAGATTACTATACAAAAATGGAATCAAGACTCTTGATGATCTAGCATCAATTTCTGTTGAAAAACTTGCCAAAATTGATAAAATTGGACCAATAATTGCAGAAAACATAAAGACAGAGCTCAAAAAGATAAGATAATGCTAGATAAAACGATAGCCGCCATAATAATATCCGCAATTGCATTTCTTGTGGTTTATTTCCTGACGCCAGCTCTCATCAAAACTCTTGAAAAAAGGAAGCAAGTAGTAAAAGACTACAATAGAGTTGGAGGGGCGATGGTGGCAAGACCAGGAGGCCCATCTGTTTTGGCAGGAATTTTGGCATCTGAAATTGTGCTGTACGGATTCTACTCTTCTGTATCGGTACTTGCGATAATTCTCACAACTTTTTTGGCATTCCTAGTAGGCTTGGCGGATGATAGAAAAGTTCTGGGTGGATGGTTTAAACCCCTTGCCCTAGCTGGATCAGCAATCCCGATTATCCTTTTAGGAGTTTACGATCCACATTTGGCATTTCCATTATTTGGACATGTAAAGATTCCAGAGTTGTATCTTGCACTGATAATTTTCATGATTCCGATCACTGGTAATACCATTAATTCCATAGATGTACTCAATGGAGTAGCAAGTGGTTTTATGACAATTGCAAGCTTTGCACTTACGATATCATTATTCATTGTTCACAATTATGATATAGCTATAGCAAGTTTACCTCTTGGCTTTGTCTCTCTAGCTTTTTACAAATATCACAAGTTTCCAAGCAGAATATTTCCAGGTGACTCTGGAGCACTCACTTTAGGTGCTATGTATGGGACAATCGCTATAGTTGGGCATGTCGAGATTATTGCTGCAGTAGCTCTTCTACCCGCAGTCATAAACTCATTTCTCTTTCTCTCTAGTGTAAAAAGAATAATTGAGCATAGGCAACTAAAATCAAACCCTACTCAGCTCACAGAAGATTTCAAACTAAAAGCAACTGTGGATAAAGATGCACCAGTAACATTAGTCCGTTTGATAGTAGCTAATAGGCCTATGACTGAAAAGGAAGTAGGATTTGCAATTTTCAAGTTGGCATTATTCTCTGCCGTCCTTGCAATCATAACTGCATTCATGATGGAGATCAAAATATGAATGCATCAATTTACATGTACATCTTCATAATGTGGGCTATGATTGTAGCTGGTGGTGGTCTACTCTTTACTGTAATCGCACCAATAGAAATACAAGGATTTGGAAGCTATAACTCATTTTTGGATTCAGGCATAAAAGCAGTCATTGCCCTTTTGCTTGTAGTCCTTTGGATTTTTATCATGTCAAAGATAAAGAACTGGATATTTCACAAGCAGATTAGAAATTAACTATTTTCCCAGTCTTTTTTCTTCTTGTCGTACTCTTCTCTGGTATATCTGACTTTGGCAGGTACTCCAGCAACTACGACGTTAGGAGGAATATCTTTTGTAACAACTGCTCCCATTGCTACTACGCTATTCTTTCCTACTTTTACACCGGCTTTTATGACTGCTCTGGAACCTATTACTACTCCATCTTCTATGGTGACACCAATCATCTTTTTACTAGGAGGATAAGGATCGTTTGTGAGAGATGCCGCAGGACCTATGAATACATTCTTTCCAATTCTTGAAAGTGGTGGAATGTATGCCATACCCTCAATCATTGTATTGTCACCAATCTTTACATTGTAATCCACATGAGCCAGTGAACCAATCTTTACATTATCTCCAATCTCTGTGTTATCACCAACGTATGCAAAATGCCATATTCTTACGTTTTTGCCTAACTTTGCTTTATCTGAAACAAAATTTGTGACCATTTCTAATCACAGGTGCCAGGGCAATCCCTTACTGACAACTTTTTCTGGTAGGGTTTCCTTGTATTTTTTCAAAAAATCAATATCCTGATTTTTATCTCTAAGCTCATCTGGCAACATAATAGGAATTTCATCTATTATTGGATAAAATCTAGAACATTTTGAACAAAATAACGCACCTTCTGATACGATGCCATCTTTTGATGATATCTCGAATATCTCGAGTGGAAAATGCTTGTCTATAGGACACGCAAGAATTTCCATCATTTTTTTGTTCATTTCAAATCTAGATAAATTGGAGTTCCTTTATGGCTAGATAAAAGTGCCGCTTCAGCTATCTTTGTTGTATT
>JAWOLM010000111.1:0-8926 GCA_033853455.1 Nitrosotalea sp.
AACACGGTTTACAGCCAAGAAGAACTTGTAATCGATGTAGAAAAGTATAGAGAAGTATTTGCAAGGGCACATCAAGAAGCTATGGCTTTATCAATCGAGATAGGCTATGTGACAAAAGAAAACGTAAATGTCATACTAGCAAAGGCAGCACAACATGCTCGCTCGCTTGCAATAGAATCTGGCTATCTTACAGACGAGACAAAGAACCAGACATTGCAAAAGGCTCATGCCCAGGCCTCTGCACTGGCAAGCAAATTAAAGAATTACACTACACAATAAGCAGACTATCTTTCACGAGCCTTTGGCAGGTTCCAGTTATACCTCATGGCTACAAGCCTAAGCACAGTCACTACAACAATAGATGATATAGTTGCAGCCTCTAAGTTGGGTCCGATACTTAGTATTACATAAAAGATTATCACCCCCAGGAAGCTTGCAGAGGCATAGAGCTCTTTTACAAAGACTATTGGAATCTCGTTTACAAACATATCACGTAGTATTCCACCTCCAATTGCAGTAATCATGCCTGCTAAAGCGATAGCAAGAAAGTTCATCCCATAGATTTGATAAGCAAACGTTGCACCAATTGCAGTAAATACTCCAAGTCCTATCGCATCGAATTTTAGGAACAAGTTCCAGTGCTTTTGCAGTTTTGGATATAGAAAGAACATAACAATTCCAGTTGCGACTGTTATAATCACATAATAAGGATAAGAGACAGAATGTGGTGGAAAATATCCCATCACGATATCTCTCACAATGCCTCCTGCTACTCCTGTTATTGTTGCCAGAATTATTATTCCAACAATATCTGATTTGTGCTCAATTGCCTTGAATGCTCCAGTAACGGCAAATGCCATTGTACCAAAAAGATCCAGTACAAGAATAGTAGCTTGGAGAGGTAGCGAGAAATCAACCAAATTAAATGGTATAAGATACGATAGTAAATAATCTTTAGAGAGTTACAAAAAAGGAAGTAGAGAATAACAACAGATTTAACCGAACAGCGCTGAAAGGCCTTCCATTGCCTGCTCTTCACTCTTTGCAGGTGCCTCAGCTTCTTTCTTTTCTTCTTTTGCACCGCCTGCTGCTGGTGCTGCTTCTGGGGCTGCCGCTACTGCTACTGGCGCAGCCTTGATTGCCTCTTCAATGTTCACATCAGCGAGTGCTGCTATTAGCGCTTTTACTTGAGCCTCATTTACTGTGGCCCCTGAAGCCTTGATTATGTTAGTAACATTTGCTTCATTGATTTCCTTCTTCTCTTTGTGCAAAAGCAATGCAGCATATACGTATTCCATTGTAAACGGATTTTGCAAGAGCCATAATATAAAACTATGGAGTTTCTTGCAAAAAAGTTGAAAGATCTTAATGGAAATCTAGTTGAGGATCTTAAGACTACGACATATAGAGTACATGTATCTCTTGAGGTCTTTGTCATACAATGTATCCATCCTCTGTTTCAAGATCCTTTTTGCCTGATCTTTTTCTGGTCCATCAGGCAAGGAGAGTACGTTGTTAATCAATTCCGGAATAGATTCTCTAATCCAACCAGTAAGAATGTTGTAGATATTTTTGTGTAGTTTTATTACAGGATCAGTGTTGGTGTCAAAAACTCCTGTAAAGTTATCATATTCTACTCTGTAAATGAAAGCAAATACAGCCTCCTTTGGACCAGGATCTTTCAAGGTTTGTACTGATTGTGGGCCTGCCTTTCCTTGTGCAACCTTGTTTTTCAGACCTACAGGATTTACTATGATGCCGTTTACTCCTATCTTGGAATTTTCTACGCCAGTTACCATACCAATAATTATGTCTCTATACTCACCATTTTGCTGAGAAGTAAAAACATAATCTCCTTCTTTCCATCCCTTCTTTTCAAATATGAACATAAGAAATTCTCAAAAAAGATCATATTTAATTTGTTGCTTCAGAATGCTTAATATCCTTCAGAACAAAAACTTGTGAAATGGACAAGAGCCAGATTCTTGCCAAGTTTTCATCAGAGCCTGACAGATATTACAAAGTCTCTCTATTTGAAAATGAGGGATTCAAAAGAAAATCTTGTTCCAAGTGCAAGAGATATTTCTGGACGCTTGATGATAATCGAACTGTCTGTCCGGATCACTTGGAGAATAGTTATTCTTTCATTGGTGACCCTCCAACCAAAAAGCGATTTGATTACACACAGGCCTGGAAGGAAGTAGAGTCTTTTTTTGTAAGCAACGGTCACAAGTCAGTAAGTAGGTATCCAGTTGTATGCAGGTGGCGAGATGATCTTTACTTTACAATTGCTTCAATAGTTGATTTTCAACGAGTAATGGGCTCTAAAGTTGTTTTTGAATTTCCAGCAAACCCCTTGATAGTTCCACAAACTTGTCTTAGATTCAAAGACATTGAAAATGTAGGTGTAACGGGAAGACATTTTTCAAGTTTTTGCATGATAGGACAACACAGTATACCAAACTCACAAGGATACTGGAAGGACAGATGTGTTGAGCTTGATTTTAGATTGCTTACTGATAAATTTGGAATCAACAAGCAGGAGATAGTTTTTGTAGAAGATGTATGGGCAGGCGGTGGCTCTTTTGGATCGTCATTAGAATATTTCGTGCGGGGGTTGGAGCTTGGTAATGCAGTATTTACCGAGTTTCAAGGCGATCTTGAGAACTATACTACTCTAGACCAAAAGATAATCGACATGGGTGCAGGCCTTGAGAGGTTTGCATGGATTACCATGGGAACGCCAACTGCGTATGATTGCTGCTTTGGCCCAATAACAAAATACATGACAGAAAAGATAGGCTTGGACGCCAACGCTGATGCAATATCACGATATTTCAGAGCAATTGCAAAGACATTATCCGAATCTGATGACCTGTCAATTGCAAGAAAGAACGCTGCTTCGCTAGCTGGAATTGACAGTGTAAAGATGGACAAGACAATTGCTCCTCTGGAGGGAATCTATCTCATAGCAGACCATCTAAGGACACTTGTATTTGCTATCTCAGATGGTGCACTGCCAAGCAATGTCGGTGGAGGATACAACCTAAGGATGATACTAAGACGTACTCTTGCAACGATGGATAGATTTGGCTGGAACTTTGATCTCAATGACCTAATTGACCTTCATGTAGACTATCTAAAATCAACATATCACGAACTTGAAAGAACAAGAAATGATGTAAAGACAATCATAGGAGTTGAAAAAGAGCGATACAAGGAATCACGTGTTAGAATGACAAACATTGCCAATACGTTAAGAACTCAAAATAAGAAATTAACAGTGGATGACCTTATTCGTCTATACGAATCTGACGGCATAACACCAGATTTCCTAAAAGAGACACAGATTATTTCAGAAATTCCCTCCACATTTTATGAAAAACTCTCAGACTTGCACCAATCAGAAAAAACTGAGAAAACAATACAGTTGAATCTGGACAAAATTCCAGACACAAACTTGCTTTACTATAAAGAAGATCCGCACGAGTTTGAAGCTAAGGTTCTCAAGGTGATGGATGGGAAATATGTTGTTCTTGACAGAACATCATTTTATCCAAGGGGAGGAGGCCAAGAACCTGACCATGGAAAGATTGGCAACTATGATGTAATTGATGTTACAAAACATGGCAATGTTGTAGTTCATGAGACAAAGGGAGGATCCCCAGCAGAGGGAGATACCATGAGATGCAAGATAGATGAGACGAGGCGCTATGGTATTACACGACATCACACAAGCACACATGTGGTTAACGCATCATCAAGAAACATTTTGGGTTCTTGGATTTGGCAACACTCTGCGTTTAAAGAACAAGACTATGGAAGACTTGACATCACTCATCACTCTAACCTTACTGAGGAAGAGATAACAAAGATAGAAGATTTTGCAAATCTTGCAATTAGAAAAGATCTGCCGATTCTAATCAACGAATTTGAGCGTGGAGATGCAGAACAGAAGTACGGATTTAGAATATACCAAGGAGGAGTCGTGCCAGTAAAGTTGGTAAGAATTGTAAACATTGATGGATTAGATGTTGAAGCTTGCGGTGGCACACATGTTAACAAGACAGGCGAGCTTGGCCTAATCAAGATCACAAAGTCAGAAAGAATCCAGGATGGCGTTGTGAGATTAGAGTTTGTATCTGGAGAGGCCGCAATAAAATATACACAAAACCAAGACAAGAAGATATCACAGATTGTAAAATCACTGGGTTCAAGCAAGGAAAAGGTACTAGAATCATTTGAGCATGTTGTAAAAGACGGTGAAGATGCAAAAAAGAAGATCAAGCAGATAATAAAAAGAACTGCAGAATCATCTGCGAGATCTGCCATAGCACAAGCAAAAAGCTTGGGAAGTGTCAAACTATTCAGCATGGTCGAAGAAGAACTTGATGATGAATATCACATTTCAGTAGGCGAACTTGCCGTAAGCTTGGACAAGTCTCTCATCTATTGTGCGTTGATAGTGAAGAATGGTTCGATTCGCATAGTTGCATTCTGTGGAACCGATGCTGTAAAAGTGAAGAAGGCCGGAGATTTGGTCAGAGATGTGTCCAAAGTGCTTGGCGGTTCTGGTGGAGGAAGAGATACGTTTGGACAAGGGGGAGGAAAAGACGTGCTCAAGATAAAGGACGCACTTATTGCTGCCGAACAATCCATCCTTGGCAAGTGATAATGAATGGATTGGACACAGATTGAGGAGAAATGGAGACGAAAATGGCAGGAAGAAAAACAGTTTGAGAGCAATCCAGATTCAAGAAAAAAATTCTTTGTCACAGTAGCATATCCATATCCTAACTCGCCTCAGCATATAGGACATGGAAGGACATACACGTTAGCTGATGTACATGCAAGGTTCATGCGAATGTCTGGATACAACGTTCTTTTTCCAATGGGGTTCCATTATACGGGAACTCCAATTCTTGGCATGGCAAGAAGAGTTGAGGAAAATGACAAGGATCTCATAGAGGCATTTAGAACATTATACAAAGTTCCTGATGAAAAAATAAAGGAATTCTCAGAGCCTGTAAAGATTGCAGACTATTTTCACCAAGAGATAAAGTCAGGAATGATAGAGATGGGATACTCTATTGATTGGAGGAGAGAGTTTACTACAATAGATCCTTTTTACAACAAGTTCATAGAATGGCAGTTCAAGAAACTAAAAGAAAATGGACTCGTCATACAAGGAACACATCCGGTTGGATGGTGTCCAAAAGATCAAAACCCTGTATCTCAGCATGATACATTGGGAGATGTTGAGCCAAGTTTTACAGAATATACAGTTATCAAATTCAAATTTGACAACTATATCCTGCCAACAGCTACTTTGCGTCCTGAAACAATATTTGGAGTTACCAATCTTTGGGTAAATCCTGATGTCAACTATGAGATTGCCAAGGTTGACAATGAAGAGTGGATAATCAGTTCAGAGTGTGCTACAAAACTAGGATTTCTCAACAAAAAGATAACAAAAACAGGAAACATTTTAGGAAAAGATCTTGTGGGAGAGAAAGTCAAAATTCCTGAAAGGACTGACAAGGTCTTGATACTACCTGCCACATTTGTAGAGAGTGATAATGGAACAGGCATTGTAATGTCTGTTCCCGCACATGCGCCATTTGATTATCAGGCACTTGAGGACATAAAAAAAGAGTCAGCCAAATATCCCAACCTACCATCGCTTTTAGAAATAAAGCCAATTTCAATAATTGTTACAGAGGGATATAGTGAAATTCCAGCAAGAGACGTGATCGAGAAACTTGGAATTGACAACCAAAATAGTCCAAAGCTGGAAGAGGCCACAAAGGAACTCTATGCAAAAGAGTTCTATGGCGGCAAACTAAAACAAAATACTGGGAAGTTTGCTCAAAAAGTAGTTGCAGATGCAAAAGAAGAAGTGAAAAAATGGATTCTTGACAGCGGTAATGCAGACATTTTGTATGAACTAAACGAAAATCCTGTACGGTGCAGATGTGGTGCACAGTGTGTTGTGAAACTTTTGGATAATCAATGGTTTCTCAACTATTCAAACCCAGAATGGAAAGAAAAGGCTCATTCTTGGATAAACGAGATGAGAATACTTCCTGAGGAGATGAGAAATGAGTTCAACCATGTAGTAGATTGGCTAAAGGAGAGAGCGTGTGCAAGACAACACGGTCTTGGAACCAAGCTACCTTGGGACAAGAACTGGATAATAGAGAGCCTATCTGACTCGGTTATCTACATGGCATACTATACCTTATCAAAATATGTCAATTCAGGCGAGATAAAACCAGAGAACATATCTGACTCTTTTTTTGACTATGTGTTTCTTGAAAAAGGAGATTTGAAACAAGTATCAACAGACTCTAAAATTTCTCAAGAGAAATTAGAAACCATAAAAAAAGAATTCCAGTATTACTATCCAGTAAATGCTAGGCATTCAGGTCGAGACCTTGTTCCAAACCATCTAACATTTTTCATATTCAACCATCTTGCCATTTTTCCAAAAAAGTATTGGCCAGAAGAAATAGTGGTCAATGGCTCAGTGCTGATGGATGGCAAAAAGATGTCCAAGTCAATGGGAAACATAATACCTCTCAGGGATGCAATCAAGTTGCACGGAGCAGATTCCATCAGACTTGCAATTCTAATCTCTGCAGAATTACTTCAGGATGCTGACTTTAATCAAGAAGCAGTTCGTGGAATCAAAAATAAACTAGAGAACATGCTTGACGAGTGTACTAAATACAAGGCTGGAAAAGAGACTCTGTCTCCACAAGAAGATAGATGGATTCAGAGTCGCGTGCAGCAGTTAATTGCAAAGGCAACTTCATCCATACAAAAAATGAGACTGAGAGAAGCCCTTCATCACGTCTTGTATGAGTTTGACTCGGACATACAATGGTATCTCAAACGAGTCGAGGCAAAGAAGAGGGAAAATTATTCAGGAATTTTGCATGAGGTGTTTTCTACTAGAGTTGCAATGTTGTCACCCTTTGCGCCATATGTTTCAGAAGAGTTGTGGTTTAGGCTTGGGAACCAAGGTCGGGCATCAAGAACTTCCTGGCCTGTTCCAGATGAGACAAAGATTGATTTGCTTTCAATCCAGTCGGAGAGGCTTCTGAGGGATACCTTAGACGACATTAGGAACATAATCAAAGTTACAAAGATGAGTCCCAAGAAAATTACGATATACGCTGCTGCCCCCTGGAAGGTAAAAGCCTATCAGAAAATTCTAGGTCAGGTCATAAAAGGGGACGTCAATATTGGCAGTTTGATAAAATTGCTGATAGCAGACAAGGAAACAGAGGAGATCAAAAAAGATCCTGATTTTGTCAAAAAAACAGTCAATGATATCTTGTCAGAATCTCAAGACGACAGAGATTCTAAAAACAAGGCAGGTCTTGCAGATGAAGTTAAGGTGTTAACGGAACTAGAATCTTTGATTAAAGTCGAATACGGAATAGGCCTACAGGTTTTTTCTGAGGCTGACTCGGGAAAATACGATCCAAAAAATAAGGCAAGGACTGCAAGACCATACAAACCTGCTATCCTAATAGAATAACGAATTTTTCTTGTCACATCTTTTTTATTAGGTCATTTTAGGTATAAGCTCGTTTGAAAATAGCTGTTGTTGGAATTGGAGTAGCAGGCGCATACCTTCTTGCCAGATTAAAAAATCAGCACGAGGTAGTAGGTTTTGAGAGAAGTACAATAGAAAACCACGACTCCATATGCGCATGGGGCACCACAAAAGGTCCGATGGAAGAATTTGCGAAAAAGTGCGGTCTTGATTTTAATGATTATCTCATTCACGACGGAAAAAAGATGTACATCAGCATGAATTCTGAGCAATTTACAATCAAACTGATGGGACTGTGTACGTATAACAAGATAGGTCTGATAAAAGACATGGCCAAAGATTGCAAGATCAATTACGGCAAGGCGCCAAAGATTGAGGATTTGGAATCAGAATTTGATTTAATAATAGACTCGACAGGATTTCACAGATCTTATCTCCCAAGACTTCAGCAGGATTTCCATTTACCTACATATCAATACAAGGTAGAATACGAAAATGGTGTTCCTTTTGACGACTTTTATCTAAAACCATTTTCATCCATGAGCGGCTATTTCTGGTATTTCCCACTTGGAAAAAATCTTGCGCATATTGGAGCTGGTGATAAGAACAGAAATCATATTGTGGAAACCGACGCATTCTTGAAAAAATACGGAGGTAAAGTGCTCAAGACAGTAGGAAGACCAATTCGACTGGCCACACCTGATATGTGTGAGCCATTTTATCACGGCAAGGTTGTCGGAGTTGGAGAATCCATAGGAACCGTGTACCCACTACTAGGAGAGGGAATTATTCCTAGCATGACATGTGCCGACATATTTGTTGATAACATCGGAAATAATGAAAGGTATCGAAAACAGGTATTAGAAAAATTTGCAATATATTCAAGAGTGTTGTCTTTTGTTAGAAGCAAGATGGATAGCAAGTTTGGAATGCTAAAGAACTTTGCTGATCTGATAGCAATTTACAGATACATGAAGAAGAACGAATGGCGATTTGGAATGGAAATTCGAATGGCCGATATGATGAAGGTAGCCAAGGCCTAGGTACCCATACTTACATAGCCAAAATTTTCTCGAGTCGTTCTATTTGAGTTCATGGTATAGTCATAGATAGTCTTTGAATATTCATTGAGAATTTCTCTCATCTCATCGACTGATTTTGCAAAATAAAATCCTGGACAGTCACCAGTGAACTGGAATGTGGCATGTACACGTGCCTTGCCTTTTTCGTTTTCAAGCCATGATGAGAATGGATACAGATAACATACTCCTGGCCTTGAGGGATGAATGCCGCAGTATCCCTTGTCATCTAAAAATCTGCATCGAATGTGTGTACCGTCTTCTGCTTCAGTCTCATCAG
>JAWOLM010000112.1:0-13079 GCA_033853455.1 Nitrosotalea sp.
ATAATTTTGCTAAAAAAAGCACTTGATGAAAATAATTCCAACTCTACTGCTTCGTGTCTATATGCTGGAATACTAAATGATTTGAACAAACAAGAAGCAGTTCAATATTATAAAAAAAGCATTGATCTAAATCAGAGATGTTACCTTGCGTACCGAGGGCTTGGTAATTATTATCTAAAAACAAAAGATTATGCAAACGCAGAAAAATATTACACATTTGCAATAGATCTTAATCCATCTCGATTCGCACCAATTTACAAGAATCGGGGTATCGTCAGAATTGAACAGGGTAAGACAGTCGAGGCAAAAAAAGACCTACAAAAATATCTTGAACATATGCCAGACGCCAAAGACAGTACTGCAATTTCTCAGGCAATAGCAGAATTGCACTAGACGCTAAAGATTTAACAGTCTTCATGGAACAATTTGTAGTTGGATTGTATATTCTGTAAAATTGTATCTGGAAATATTCCGTCAAAAAAGGTCTATGAAACTCCAAAATCACTTGCATTTCTAGACGCGTTTCCATTAGTCAGAGGACATATGCTTGTAATACCAAAGGTTCATTATCACAAAATTCAGGAAATGACAAAGGAAGACAACGCTGATCTCTTTGAGACTGTAAGAATTGTGACTGAAAAGGCAGAACGCCTGGCACCCTCTTCTCTAGTTGCAATCCACAATGGCAAAGAGAGTGGGCAGGAAGTACCGCATGTACATGTGCATGTAATCCCACGAAAGTTGGAAGACGGTGCAGGGCCTGTTCATAGCATGTTTGCAAAAAGACCAAAAATCAACGAGGCAGAGTTTGCAGAAATTTTAGAGATTTTAAAATAATATGCGGAGTGCGGGATTTGAACCCGCGACCTTCAGCTTGGGAAGCTGACGTCGTGCCGGGCTGGACTAACTCCGCTTGGTGGAACTCCGGTCCCTAACATTATATAGTTTAACCACCACTGTAATTACATGGATGCAAAATGTCCGGAATGCGAAAAAGTTGCAGTACTTGATGATGACGTAACTGTAGTAAAGTGTCCGCATTGTGGATTTGAGGCAAAATATGAAGACTATCTAAATCTCATGAAACAAAGAGTTGGAGCTATGGTAGATAATTTTCAATTTCACAGACCTGGATTTTAACTACCAGAACGAACCCTTATCAGAACAGTCAAGATGCGCACCGCAATTTGTGCACACCAAATGGCATGCCTGCATTGAGATCATTACCTTTTCACATCTAGGGCACTTAATCTGTTCTTTCACTATGCTAGGAAGGGTTTGTAAATTTTAAAAGATTTGGGGACAAAGATTAATTAATAGTAAAAAAACTTTTTTCACTACTTGGCTACATTCAAGCTGAACATATCGGACAAGAAGGGAAGGACAATCTCCAAAGAGGTAAAAGAAAAGGAGGCAGGTCCATTTCTAGGCTTACAAGTAGGCTCTGAGCTTGACGCAGCACTTGTTGGTGAAGCTGGAAAGCTAAAGATAACAGGCGGAAGTGACAAGTCTGGAGTTCCCATACGTCCTGACATACATGGTGGAGCGCGAAAGTACATACTTTTATCCAAAGGTGTAGGTCTGCGAGATGCAGAGATTGGTCAGAGATCACGTAAATTAATACGTGGAAATACAATAACCGAGGAAGTTTATCAAATAAACTGTTCAATCGATACAGAACTCAAGGTAGAAGAAAAACCAAAAGAAGAAAAAACCGAGAAAAAATAGAACACCAAAAAAGGCATAGGTTAACATAGGTCACATTTTTAGCTTCCCTGTGCACTGGAAAGAAACTCTTCCTGATTGGTATGTAAAAAAATATGGATACCAACCATGCGTCAACATTGGCACTTCAGGTCACGTCGATCACGGAAAGACAACTCTTATTCAAGCTTTAACAGGTGTCTGGACTAGCGCTCATAGTGAAGAACTCAAACGAGGAATTACCATCAGGGTGGGATATGCAGACGCTGCATTTTACAAGTGTAAAAGTTGTGAGGCTCCTTTAGGATATTCAGTTACTCCAAAATGTAACAACTGTGGAAAGGAAAGCGAACTTAGTCGTGTTGTGAGTTTTGTTGACAGCCCCGGACATGAAAGCCTGATGGCAAACATGCTATCTGGTTCTGCATTGATAGATGGCGCAATGCTTGTGGTAGCTGCAAATGAAAAGGTACCACAGCCTCAAACAAAAGAGCACTTACTTGCTCTACAGACACTAGGGATAAAGCAGATAGTCGTGGTTCAAAACAAGGTGGATCTATTATCATATGAGGATGCGATGGCAAACTATGCTGATATAGTAAAATTTGTCAAGGGAACTACTGCTACAAAGGCTCCAATCATTCCAATTTCTGCTCAGTCTAAACTAAACATTGATGCACTAATAGGTGCTATAGAAGATACCATTCCAACACCAGATCGGGAAGTGTCTGGTGATTCTATCATGCATGTATTGAGATCATTTGATGTAAACAAGCCAGGCGCGAAGATAAAAGACATGAAGGGGGGAGTGATAGGAGGAAGCCTTACCCAAGGAACTTTTAGTGTGGGACAAGAAATTGAAATAAAACCGGGACTTGTAAATGAAAAATCTGGAAAATACGAGCCAATAATTACCACAATATCTTCGCTTGGCACTGGAGCAGGTATTGTGGAACAGGTAAAGCCGGGTGGTCTTGTTGCAATTGGAACAAAACTTGACCCGTCCATGACAAGAAGTGACTCCCTAATAGGCTCTGTTATTGGCAAACCGGGAACTCTGCCTGAAAATTCTTACAATGCAAAAATGGAAGTTAGTCTTTTTGATACTGCTGTCGGTACTGGTGACGAGATCAAGGTCTCATCCATTCAAACAGGTGAGTCACTTAGGTTGAGCATCGGAACAGCGCCATTATTATCTAAGGTGACAAGCGTGAGAGGCAAGACGGTAGAGATGCAGTTCAAAAGGCCTGTCTGTCTTTTCAAAAACAGTAGAGTTGCAATAAGCCGAAGACTTGCTGAAAGATGGAGATTGATAGGAGCGGGTGTAATTGGTTAAGGTAATTTGTGACACTAGTTTCCTAATGGCTATTGTCTCAAAAAAAATAAAAAACTTTTCAAACATTGAAACCGAGATAGGAAACTTAGAATTTTTGATACCAGATCTGGTAGTCGGCGAGCTCGATAGAATTTCTAAAGGCAGTGATAAAAAAAAAGTTCAGCACTTGCAGCACTACAAATCTCTGAGAACTTTGAAAAGATAAAAATCCCTGGAAAATCTGTTGATGATGCTATAGTAATGTATGTAACGAAAAAAGGCGGAATAGTAGCTACAATTGATATTGAATTGAAAAAAAGAATAAAGGAAAACGGTGGAGCAGTTCTGTCATTATCAAACAATAGAATAGTTTTAGAGGCAAGCAAAACTTAACTTATCAGTAATCATATCAAAAATATGCTAGAGTACAAAAATATCAAGATAAAATGGCTTGGACATGACGGTTTTTTATTGGAAAAAAACATCAAAATTGTTATTGACCCATACAAAATCTCAAAACCAATTGAGGCGAATTTATTACTTATTTCTCACAATCATTTTGATCACATGAGCACAGAAGATCTTAAAAAAGTCTCATCAAAAAATACAACAATTGTTGCTGCAAAGGAATGTGTTGATAAGCTTGACATTATATCGTGCAAAGAAAAAATAGGCATCTTACCAGGAGAAGAAAAAACAATAAACGGTATCAAAATAAAAGCTGTCCAAGCCTATAACATAGACAAAATAAATCCTGACACAAAAAAACCCTTTCATCCAAAAGAGGACAACAAAATCGGATTTCTAATTAACATAGATGAGACTACCATATACCACACAGGAGACTCGGACCATATTCCTGAAATGAATAATTTGCAACCAGATGTGTTACTTGTGCCGGTAAGTGGAACATATGTCATGAATGTAAAAGAGGCTGTGCAAGCAGTAAATGCAATAAGGCCAAAGATTGCAGTCCCAATGCATTATGGTACAATCGTGGGTAGTGTTGATAACGCGCAAGAATTCAAGAAAATGGTTACCTCTTGCGAAGTGCATATTCTTCCTAAGGAAACAAATTAGAAAAAACTTATCAGTAATATTTGAAATAGTATAATCACAATACAGTAACAAGACTCTTTAATTACTTGAAAAATTCTTTGCTTATGGGATCTGATGATTCTACTGTTAACATTTTTCTAAGTCATGATATTGATTACTCAAAAAAGGGACCTTCAACTGAACATATCATGAGCAGAAAGGAAAGATTCGACAGTACTGAATTTACTAGATATCTTGAGGGAAAAGGAAATCTCTATTATAACATACCTAATTTGATGGAATTAGAAGAAAAACTAGGAGTGAGATCGACATTCTTCTTTAGACCAGCTTATGAGACAGGAGATTTGGAAAGTTATGAAGATGACATACAAGAGTTATTGAAAGGGAGATGGGAGGTAGGGCTTCATTCCAACGACGTGACAAATATAACATATGAAAAAAAAGTGCTGGAAACCATAACAAAACGGGAAATAAGTGGTTGCAGAGTACATTTTTTGAAGGGCAACAATGCAATGTATCGCACAATGAAGGAAATTGGCATCAAATATGATTCATCTATTTGCTATAGCAAAGAGAGATTAGACCACAAAAATACTATAACTGAAAATCATGATGGAGTCATTGTGTTTCCAATTACTATTATGGATGCATACCTCTTTACATACATGAAAATTACAGAAGATAAATTGGTATCTCTAGCCACAGAGGCTGTAAAGATGACGAGGGAGAAAGGTAACCTCCTTACTATTTTGTGGCATGATACTTCTATCAAGATGGTCGGAGGAAGAAAATACAAAGATATTCTTGAACATCTATTATCTAAGGAGAATGTAAATATCATTACAGGTCTTGAGGCATATCAAATGCTCACAAGAGAGAAAAGCAGATGACCCGAATTCTCATTACTGGAGCAGGTGGGGTTGCAGGCGTAAATTTTGTAAGAGCGATAAAAACCAACCCGAATCACTTTGTAGTAGGAACTGAATTTAACAAATATTTTTCAATATTTCCAGATGTGGACAAGCTAATCAATACACCAAGACATTCTGATCCACAATTTCTTACAATTGTAAAGGATAGCATCAAAGATTACAAAATACAATTTTTACATGCACAACCCACTGTCGAAATGCTTGTTTTAGCTAGCCATAGAGACGAGTTGGGTGTTCCGGTTTATCTCCCATCCAACATCGTGATTCAGCGTGACAAATATGCTCAGTATCAAACACTTGCAGCCAAAAATATCAGGATTCCAAGATTTGCAACAATTAATTCCGAAGAAGAACTCTCAAAGGATCTTGACAAACTTGGCTTTCCTCTCTGGGTTAGAGCAAAAAGCGGTGCGGGAGGTAGATTAAGCATAAAATGTGAAACTGTTGAAGAAATCTCTCACTGGATAAAATTATGGGTATTGAAAGGAAAGGCTCAGTGGTCTGACTTTGTAATTCAGCAATATCTTCCTGGTCGAGATATGGCATGGGATAGCCTTTGGTATGAAGGAAAACTTGTAACTTCATTTGCTAGGCAAAGACTAGATTACCCATTCAAACACTTGACACCATCAGGAATAACAGGAACTCCTACGGTTTCAAAAATAATTCATGATAAAAAAATAAACACTTATGCAGAAAATGCGGTCAAAGCAATAGATGACAAACCTCATGGTTGTTATTCTGTGGATCTAAAAGAAGACGACAATAGTAATCCCGTTGTTACCGAGATAGATTCAGGAAAATTTCATACAACAATAGGACTATGGGGATACATATCTACGCGTAATCTCAAGATGGACTGGTACTATAACATGCCACAACTGTATGTTCACCTTGGACTGAATGGAGATATGCCCGACACAAAAAAATATGATATCTATCCCGATAATTTGCATCTAGTAAGACAAATGGATTGCGGAGTATGGATAATTACTAATGAGGGAGCAAAGACCAGAATCATCTAAGTTAGTTGTATTTGATCTAGATGGAACATTAATAGAATTACCTATTGATTACCAATCGCTAAAAAATAAGCTTACTGACGAAATCAAGATAGAATTTCAAAACATTTTTCCAACAGTCAGAACACTTGATGTAAAAAGTAAAAGGCAAGCCTTTGCAATAATTGATCAATATGAATACGAAGCAATGAAAAAGATGAAAACGAGAGAAGGATCAATAGAAATTATCAATAAACTCAAAGCTAAAGGCATTGTTGTTTCCATAGTAACGATGCAAGGTCCAGTAGCTAAAGAGATAGTAAAAGCGATGAAGTTGGATGGATCCATAGACTCTATCGTGACCAGAGAGGATTCTTTGGACCGAAAAGAACAGATTTCTATGATATTAAAGAAGCACGCCATAATGGCAAAAGATAGTATTGTTATAGGTGACAAGGAAGCAGATTATATTGCTGCATCAGCACTTGGCTGCAAAGGTTTCTTGGTAAGAAAAATTAATGGTATACCTTACTGCGAACTACATGATCTCTCAAGTGTGATATAGAACACAAAAAGTGACAAATTAATACAAATTGTGCCCAAAAGAGTAATAAACAGAGGAAATTTCATCAAGCTAGGTTGATTCAGGATAGAAAACTGTTCACGATAGGAAATAGTAATTTCAACTTAAGACACTTACTTGTAATTGGGATACTCGCTGCATCATTTTCAATTTCTGCAATGGTGAGATCTCAAGCAGCAGATTATGGATTTCAGCTAAACGAATTTGATCCTTTCTTTAATTTCAGGGCAACAGAATACCTACTAAACAACGGCATTAACGCTTATGTTCACTGGCATGATACAATGAGCTGGTATCCACAGGGGAGAGATGTCTTTAACACTTCCCAAGTACCGCTTCACTTTACCGACGCGATACTTTACAAGATTTTTGGAGGTGGGATGAGTCTTTATGATTTCACAATAATATTTCCTGTAGTTTTTGGCTCTCTCACTACTATAATTGTATTCGCGCTTGTCAGAGTTATCGGTGGCACTACCGCTGGTCTCTTTGCATCGCTTTTCTTTGCAATCTCGCCCCCAGTAATAGTGAGAGGAACCATAGGGTGGTTCAAGTCAGAACCGCTTGGTCTTTTTTACGGTTTATTGGGAGTTTACTTATTCCTAAGTGGAATTAAATCGGAAAACCGTAAGATAGCAATTGCCAAGCTATTCGGAGGAGCTGGATTTCTGAGCATAGGGTTTGCTTCATGGGGAGGCACAGAGTTCTTCATCATACCGCTAGGAATTTTTGTGGTAGTACTACCATTTCTAAGAAAAGATCACAGATTCCTGCTGTGGGCGATTCCATTTTTTGTAGCGGTAACAATGGCCGTATCGGGGGGAGTATTTGCAAGGCCGGGACCTGCTTTTGTCTTTGGTGAAAGGGGATTTGTCCTGATAGGTCCAACCATACTGATGGTCATAATAATTTTCGTTCAAAAATTCAGCAAAGATCAAGTTAAGATACGTAACGGTCTTTTCGTTCTCGGAGCTTGTATCCTTCTAGGTGTTGGAATTCTTGCTTCTCATGCTCTTTATTCACCAAGCTTCCGTTACATGAATGCAATAGATCCATTTCTTACCTCTGAAAATCCACTAGTTGATTCAGTTGCAGAACACGCGACGCCGACGCTGGCACAAAACTTTACCTATTTTTCAATCCTGATGCTCTTTGCAGGATTTGGGATATGGTTAGTATTTAGAAAAAAGAATGGAGATGGCTCCTTACCATTTAATATTAAAAATGATATGACAATCTTTGCTCTAATTCTTGGCATAATTGGTGCATATGCAGGCTCAACATTTTCTAGATTAGAACTACTAACCGCAAGCTCTGTCATAGTGCTTGCATCCCTTGGCCTTGCAGCAATCACATCAGAAATTTTGAAAAGAGATACTGCAAAACCGCAGGTATCAGAGACATCAAAAGAGTCATCAAAAAAGAAAACAAATCAAACAAAGAGGAACATCAACTATCTTGGAAAACTTTCAAAAATATCTTTTGCCGCCGTAGTCGTTGCGTTATTGCTTGTTCCTACCATATTTCCTGTTGATGCAAACTGGATAACAATGGTAAAGGCTCCTCCTACAATACTTAATGGAGGTTCTAACTTTGCAATAGCAACAAATGATTGGCCAGATGCTATGAATTGGCTCAAAAATAACACTCCTCCAGATTCTGTAATAGCATCATGGTGGGACTATGGATATTGGATACAGACTTTAGGCAACAGGACTACTTTTGTTGATAATGCCACACTTGACACAAGCAAAATAGCAGAAATTGCCAAGATATTCCTGAGCAACCCTGACGATGCGTGGAAAACACTGCAAAGCATGCATGCAAACTATGTTCTGGTATATGTAGTAGGGCAAAAGTTTTCTTCGCAAGGCCAAGTACTCTATATACTCGGAGGTGGGGGAGATGAGAGCAAGAAACAATGGTTCATGAGGATTGGAGGCGAAGACGAAACAAAATTCCTACAACCAGATCAATTTACTCCGACGGATTACTTTTGGCAGAATACTCTACTAGGACACATGTTCCCATTCACACCTGTCACATATTATGATCCCACAACACACTCTGAATCCCAGACCTACCAAGATGGCTATACCGCAGTGTATGCTCAACAGATAAAATATCCACAAAATGGAACTGGTCCGCTACAACTTGCATACGAGTCGTCAAGTCTTCAAAGTTCTATTACAGGTGTCTTCTCTGGCGTATTAATTTACAAAGTAAATCCAAGCTATATGCCAGGAACAAGCAGTAACCAGCCTGCAAGCACCACTCAGGCACCATCACAGCCCACTATCACGATGACAAATAGCTCCTCTACTTTATCCGGCGACACTGCAGTAATAACTACAAAATATGGCGATATCACGCTAAAGCTATTCAATAACGTAGCACCTAAGACAGTTGCCAATTTTGAAAAACTTGCAAACTCTGGCTTTTATGATGAAACTCTGTTCCACAGAATAGTTCCAGGATTTGTAATACAGGGTGGAGATCCAAACACCAAGAGTGGTCCAAGTTCCACGTGGGGAACAGGAGATGCTGGTTACACAATACCGCCGGAGTTTAGCGACATGAACTTTAGCTTGTATACCGTAGGTATGGCACGAGGACAGGATGTAAACAGTGGAAGCTCTCAATTCTTCATCACAGTTGGGGATGCTAGCTTCCTTGATGGCAAGTACACGCTATTTGCACAGGTAACATCAGGTCAGGATGTCGTGGACAAAATAGCATCCTTGCAAACAAACTCTGATAGCCAGCCTGTAAACCCAGATGATGCTCGCATAATAACGATAAGGGCGTCAAATATGACCAAATAATTACTACTTGTATCTATCAGATATACGATATCTTGCGTACTTGTCGTCAGGAGAATATTTTCCTGGATGAACACTTGATGTGTTGCTGTCACATTTTGGACACTTGTCTTTGAGGGTATATCTTTTGCAGTTGTCGCATTTGCGCATCTGAAACTTCATTTCTAACCCTCTCGGGTCTTTTTTGATTCTTCTCGTGTAAACTTGAAAGTACCGCCACTCTTGACTATGGTCTGCTCAATTGAAGCGAGTATGGGTTTGAGTTCTTTTTCGGCATCTTTGAAATTTTGTGCCGAAATGCCAAGGCGGTATTTGGGTGCACCAATATAGGTTATAGATACATTCACTTTCTTGTTTTCCATTGAAGCAAGTAAGGAACGCTTGATAATCTCCATGCCGTCGGGCTTTGTGCTTGTAAGCTCTAACACTCCCCTTATCTCGACGTATGGAATCTGCATTTTTGAGCTAAGTTCCTCAATTGCTGAAACTGCCTTGGCTGATATGCCAAGACCGTCCAGAACTGAGGTGCCCTTTGCAGCAACCTCCGTAAAAGCGTTATAGATAGAATCAAATTTTTCTAAGAGAATATTTTCAATCTTGTCAGATTCTGTCTTGGAAAGACCTGCCTTTGCTTTGAGGTTATCAATAAGTGCAGTCTCCTTTTCTTTGCGTTTTATTTCCAAGAGCTTCTTCTTCTTCTGGTCTGAAGAGATCTGCTTCAAGGAAAGATCTATCTCAGATCTTCTTGGGTCTACACGCTTTACAAGAAGAACCTTCTTTTCTCCCGGTTTGAGAAACTTTTCGACATTTCTAATCCAACCAGTAGCAATCTCGGAAATATGCAAGAATCCTTGAATGTTGTTGTATTCATCAAGAGTAACATATGCCCCCTGATCCATGATTCTAGTAACTGTTGCAACTACTATTTCTCCGACCTCGGGAAAATCCTGCATTGCAGTAGACATGTTTTCCAAACTTTTAGTGCGTAATTTAATGTTGCTGGTTCATCCAAGTTTACAGTGTAAACACGTTGCGGTCAGAAATCAATTCCTTTTTTTGCTCTGATGCCTGCCTTGAATGGATGTTTAATCTCCCTCATTTCTGTAACAAGATCTGCTAACTCGATTATCTCATCTCTGACATGATTTCCTGTAAGTACTATGTTAACATCTTGCGGCTTGTTCTGAATTAGTTTTAAGATATCATCAAGCTCTACAAGTCCTAAGTTAATGGCATAGTTTATCTCATCTAAAATTACAATATTGTATTTTCTTGAGGCAATCTTTTCTCTTGCAATGGTGAGAGCTTCCCTTGCAATCTTTTTGTGATCCTCAATAGGACTTTTGTCATCCATGATTCCAACAAATCCCTTTCCTACTGCGGTAAGCTCAAACTCTGGCTCTAGTCTCTTTGAAGATGTCATCTCTCCATAGTGCCAGGAGCCCTTGATGAACTGGATCATGCAAACTTTGTAGTCATAACCTAACGCACGAAGTGCCATCCCAAGCGCTGCTGTTGTCTTTCCCTTTCCCTTGCCGGTGTAAACAATTACAAGTCCTTCTTTTCCCATGATAGATTATTTTATTGTGATCAGTAAAAATCTGACGCTCTGATGCGATATTATGAAAAAAGGGTTATTATCCTAAACTAGGACCCATATAGACTACTAATGACAAAAAATTACAATTATGACATTGTTGTCGTAGGAGGAGGGCCTGCAGGCCTCTCTGCAGCGTGGAGTGCAGCGAAAAGCGGAACCAAGGTGGCAGTACTTGAAAGAGATGAGGCAATAGGACAGAGCGTAAGGACAAGCGGCGTCACATGGATAAAGGAAGCAAGATCTTTTGGAATCCCCCCGCAATATTACAACCCTATAAAAAATTATGCGTTTTATTCACCAAATAATGTCATAGTAAAAAAAAGTAAAGAACCAGAAGTAGCAGTACTAGATGTCAGAAAGACATACCAATATCTTGCATTTGAGGCAGCAAAAGCTGGGGCAGAAATATTTCTGAGGACGAATGTCACCGATGTTATCAAGCAAGATGAAAAACTAGCGGGAGTAAAAGCAACTTCATTAAAAGAGGATTTGAGTTTTCATTCCAAGGTGATTATTGATGCAAGTGGATTCTATTCTGTAGTGGGAAAAGCTATGGGACTTGCATCGCAATGGAAGAGATTTGGAGCTGGAGCAGAATATGAAGCCTATGTTGAAAAACTAGACCCTCATACATGGTATCTGATGGTTGGTCAGAACTATTCCCCTGCAGGATATGCATGGGTCTTTCCGCTCGGAGAAAACAAGGCAAGGATAGGTGTCGGTATAGGAAAACCCGAGTCACAGGAAGATGCCACGCAGAGATTACAAGAGTTACTTGAGAAAAAACCAAAACCGCTAGATGCCATGGGAAAAATTATTCCTATCGAGTTCCATTATGGTCTAATTCCAAATGAGGGATTGCGGCCCTCAGCAGTTGATGACAACCTTATACTCGTAGGTGACTCTGCAGGCCAAGCAAATCCGCTAGTTCTTGAGGGAATTAGGTATGCAATAGAGTTTGGAAGAAAAGCAGGAGAAGTTGCAGCAAATGCAATCAAATCTGGTGACACATCAAAAAGATCTCTTAAACTATACGAAGACTCTATGAGAAAAGCAATTGGTTCTAAAATAGCATCTGCAATAAAGGTGCAGTATAGATGGCTTGGACTCAACGACGATGAATGGGATAAAGAGATTAGCATAATTGATGATCTTTCTGCAGAAGAATTCCTTGATTTTGTAAAAGCAGAGTTTGGTCTTGCAAACATCATAAAACTTGCAGCAGGTCATCCAAAACTGGCACTACGGCAACTTTTTGGTCTAATAAAAGACTCTGTTCCACAAAAAGAAAATTGAATACTAGCTCTTCAGTGATTTTAAGTGGCGACAAGACTTGAAGATACCTCGTATAGTATTATCAGGCACAAGCAGTGGTGTAGGAAAGACATCTATTACAGCAGCAATCATACATGGAATCAAAAAACATGGGTACTCGGTGCAGCCGTTCAAAGTCGGGCCTGATTTTATAGATCCTACCTATCTTTCTGCTGTAGCCAACAGACCTGCACGAAACTTAGATGCATGGCTTATGGGAAAGCGTGGTGTACTCAAAGATTTTGTTCGCAATTCGGATGGTGATGTATCAGTGATAGAGGGAGTGATGGGATATTACGACGGGTTTTCTGGTGACTCTAACTTTGCAAGCACACATGACATATCAAAAATTGTAAAAGCGCCGGTAATCTTGGTACTTGATGCAAGCAAGGCAGCTCGTTCTATTGCAGCAACTGCCCTTGGTTTTGTTAGATTCCATAGAAATTCTAGAATTTCTGGATTAATATTAAATAAACTTGGAAGCAAAAAACACGAGGATCTCTGCAGGCAGGCCCTTGCAAGACTTGGAATTCCAATAGTTGGTGCAATTCCTCGTGATGCCAACACTTCCTTGGAATCAAGACACCTTGGATTAATTCCTGTAAACGAAATGAAATCGCTGGAGAGAAAGATACTCTCCATTGCAAAATCATATTCTGACTATATCGATATTGAGAAAATTATTGATATATGCCACAAGACATCGACCCTACCGAAGATACCAAAGGAAGCAAATACAAGACAAAAGA
>JAWOLM010000113.1:0-3024 GCA_033853455.1 Nitrosotalea sp.
ATATCTGCAGAGACAGCAAGTATGATGGCATCTTACGGGTTTGACGCACACTTTCTCAAGGGAGGAATCAAAAGTTGGAGCAAAGGTCTTGTCAAAAAAGAGGCCAATTCCATGATCTCGGCTGAGGAGTTGTGGTCCAAAATCAAGAAAAAAGAAGATCTGGTACTGGTTGATGTGAGACAACCTGAAGAATTCTCAGATTTTAAAATTCCAGGCAGTATAAACATCCCACTTGCAGAGCTGTTCAATAAAGAATCGATTAACAGGATACCAAAAGGAAAACAGCTAGTAACAATCTGTCCGCATGGAAATAGATCCATGGTGGCTGCTTTTGCCTTGGCAAGAAATGGAATAGACGCACTATCTCTTGCAGGAGGGCTTGCTGGATGGGGTCAAGTTCTAAATCCACAAGTTGTGGCAAGGGAGGGTGTTACTATTGTACAAGTAGAAAAAATTGGAAAAGGCTGTCTTTCATACATCGCTGGCTCAGACGGGCAAGCAATAGTAATCGATCCTGTGTATCCGTCTGAAAGATATGTTGAATTTGCAAGAAACGAGGGTCTCACGATAGTAAAGGTAATCGATACCCATCAGCATGCTGATCATGTCTCAGCAGCAAGAGACCTTGCCAAAATGACAGATGCCGAACTTTACATGAGCAAATATGAACAGTATGATTTTGAAAGTGGTAAGATTGGGGACGGTGACATCATAACCATTGGTAGTTCCAAGATAAGGGCAATTCATACTTCCGGACACACAGCCGGTAGCTTGTCATATGTCCTAGATGAAAGATATGTCTTTACTGGCGACATACTTTTTGTTGAAGGAATTGGCAGACCAGACCTAAGGGACAAAGTAGATGAGTTTGCAGAAGACCTCTATGATACATTGCACAAAAAACTATTGGCATTACCAAACGAAACACTAGTGCTGCCTGCTCATCACGGAGAAGACATACCTCGCAAAAATGGAACTTTCTACACTGACATAGGCGAGACAAAGAAACTAGCCATTCTCGGACTAGACCATGACCAATTCATAAAAAAGGTAGTCAGCACAACCTTGCCAAAACCAATGAACTATGAGAAGATAATTCAGATAAACAAATCTTCGCAACCAGTTTCTGTTTCAGAAGTTCCTAATCTGGAAATTGGCCCAAACAGGTGCAGTATAAGTGCTACCTGATTTTTTACCATTTTTTGATCCCATTCTAATTTTATTGACGATTGTTTCCGGTCTAGCGGTCGGATTAAGTCTGGGATTAACTGGCGGAGGAGGATCAATCTTGGCAGTTCCCCTTTTGATTTACGTCGTGGGTGTGAAAGATCCACATGCTGCAATTGGCACATCTGCTCTTGTTGTAGGCGTGATTGCTGCTACAAGCATGATCAGTCACAGAATGCATGGTCACCTCAGAATCAAAGAGGGATTGATGTTTGCCGTTCCTGGGGTAGGAGGGACTCTGATAGGCACTCAGCTTGGATTACTAACTCCGGCAAATAATCTGCTATTGCTTTTTGCAGTATTTATGGTCGTGATGGGATACCGAACTTTTACTCGGAAACCAAAGGCACTGATTTTAGAGAATCACACGCATGGTACAGTTTTATTGCAAAAAAATCGACTTGTGCTTTCAGGATTTTTAGTTGGGATTGCAGCAGGTTACTTTGGAATAGGCGGCGGATTTCTTATCGTTCCAGCACTGATGCATTCTGCAGGTTTTGATATAATTGACGCGATAGGAACTTCATTGTTGCCTGTTAGTGCATTTGGACTTTCAACAGCGGCACGATATTTCATTGAAGGGCAGATCAGCTTGTTGGTTGTAGCGCTATTTGTTGTTGGGGGGATAGTTGGTGGCTTTGTGGGTACAAAATTTGCAGCGAAAATTCCTCAGCAAAAACTCTTGAAAGTGTTCGGAATATTGTTGTTCCTAGTCTCTGCCTATATTGTATTTAGAGTAGTAATATCATAAATTACTAAGATCTGATAAAATTATATAAAAACTATCAAACTTTTTGTAGTATTGCGTGTATCTACGTCCAGTAAAAATCAAACATGAGAATTTGACCTCATACTAATATGCCACATGTATTGAGATTCTTTTGATTCGAACACGACTCGGAGAATATCATGCTTGTTTGTAGGAGTAATTGCGACAGTTGTTGTTTTGTCCATGGCGATAAGTGCCCGTCTTGTTTCTGCTGAAGAGGAAGAAATAGACGAAACCTATAACATGCCAACGTGGCTGCAAAATACTGCAAAATGGTATGTCGAAGGAAAAATAGACGAGTTAACATTTATCAACGCATTCAGATATGCCATCCAGCATGGTTTGTTTATAGTGGAGTCTAAAGAAGAACAGGAAGAAGCTCTTACAAATATCATAACAACAAGTACAGCTGCAATTCAAAGGGGGCAATCACAGAACTGCCAAGATGTCAACTTTCCAATGGTTAATTGGTCTGGATGCAATTTCTCTGGTGTGAATCTTAATCACTCTAATCTTCACAATTCCAATCTTACAGGAATTAATTTAGCAGGAGCAAATCTTGAAAAAGCATACCTTGTAGGAGCTGACCTTGAATATTCTAATTTGGACTATGCTGAAATGACAAATGCGGATCTTCCGGGAGCCAACTTGGAACATTCAAGCTTGGTAGGAGTCTTGGGCCAATATCTTGATCTGAGATTTGCAGACATGACAGGTGCAGATTTGAGCCAATCGCACCTTAGGGCAACATCTGCTAACTGGTCTGTGATGCGAAACGTCAATCTTACAGGTTCTGATGTTAACCATTCCGAGTTTTTGAGTGCTGACATATCAGGAGCCGATGCTAGGAATGCAAATTTTCAAGAATGCCTACTAGTTGATATCAATTTCACCTCAACAAACGCATCGGGAGCGGATTTCCGAGATGCTGACCTTTCAGGATCAAATATGACCGGTGCAGTTTTAATCAAAGCAAACTTGCAGAATTCAGGACTGGGTTATGCAATACTTAGAAATGCAAATTTATC
>JAWOLM010000114.1:0-2723 GCA_033853455.1 Nitrosotalea sp.
TCCACTGCAATATGTTGTACCATATCTTGTAAAACTTGATGTCTTTTTGATCAATTTGTTCCACTTGGGCTTGGCCACCTCTCATGGAAACGTCATGTTCCTCAGTGGAGACCATGGTCCATTTGCACTGCAGGTATTCTGGCCCTCTGCAGGTGTCCACAGCATCATAATCTACTCGCTTGTGATGATGGCATTTTTGCTAAAGATGAACATTCCACGAAAACGAAAGATTGCCTATTTTGCCATGGGTGTAGTGGGAACAATAACTGTTAACGTAATCAGGATTCTTTCATTGTCAATTTTTGTCCTAAAGGTGTCTACCAACGTAAATGAGTTCGAGTCATTCCATGGTATTGCAGGAGAGATTATGTTCTTACCATGGCTCTTCATATTCTTGCTCATCGTCACATATGTTGAAACAAAACGCATCAAAAAACTAGAGGCAGTAAAAAATGAACCAGATCAAAGTAAATAATGATGTAGAAAACGGAGTATACAGCATTGAAGAAATTTTTGTGAATCTGAAAAATACCGAGGTTCTTTTAAAAATATTTGAGACAAGAGAAAAACTTGAGGATGTATTTGAAAACATATCTGTCATTGTAAATGAAAGTACACATTACATGCATGTTCAAAACGACGATGCGTCAATAGTGATAGGGAAAAATCATCTTAAAAATTCAGAAAAGAAAGTTCTCTATCTTGATATCATTCACGAGCTGGTACACGTAAAACAACAAAGACAGGGACTAGATCTTTATGACAACTCTTATTCCTACGTTGACAGGCCCACGGAGATTGAAGCATATGCAATTGCAGTTGAGGAGGCAAGAAGACTGGGCATGA
Organism: Nitrosotalea sp.; assembly: GCA_033853455.1. Classification (GTDB taxonomy): domain Archaea; phylum Thermoproteota; class Nitrososphaeria; order Nitrososphaerales; family Nitrosopumilaceae; genus Nitrosotalea. Next base: position 847 of record JAWOLM010000114.1, read on the forward strand.
ATGACCGTGAAATATTTGACTATTTGCATGTGGAATGGATATCTCATGATGAGCATAAACGGCTGGCATCGCGAGTAGGGATCCTGATCTAAAAAAATCTTGTAATGTCTACCTGTCCACTAGTCTGAGAAAAGTCAGATACCCGCACTCCCAATCGTCTTATGGGCAATTTTTGGTCTTCAAGAGATTCTTTTAGCAGCAGAGTCACAGTTTTTTTAAGCTCATCAAGACTTGATGTAGGGTTTCTTAGAGTCTTTGATTTTGTTCTATTTGACAGGTCTGATTGGACAAATTGAATTCCCACTGATTTGAAGAGTATGTTGTCTTTGATTATGGTTTCATGCAAATCATCGCATAGCCTTTCCAAGTCTTTTACAAGAAAATCAAAATCCTTGGAATCTTGCTTGAGTGTTACTATGCGGCTGTATTGAATTGGGTCATGTCTTGGAGATACAGGATCGTCATCTATTCCCCTGGCTGCATTGTATATGTACGAGCCAACTTTTCTTCCAAACAATCCGTTTAAGGTAAAGACATCTACGCTGCGAAGCTGCTCTATTGTATCAAGATTCATTTCAGAAAACTTTTCCTCTGATTTTTTCCCAATTCCTGGAATTGTCCCTATTGGCAATGGGCCCAAAAATGATTCAATGTCTTGCGGCTCGACGATTGTAAGACCGTCTGGCTTTTTGTATCCTGAAGCAATCTTGGATACAAGCTTGTTTGAGGATATTCCAATGGTGCTTGAGAGCTTTATTGTGGTGCGCAATGAGTTCTTGAGTTGCTGTGCCAAGTGTGCTGCCCTCTTGAAATCATGGCCTGTCCTATTTGTGACATCAAGATACGCCTCGTCTCTTCCAACGTACTCGAATATGTCCGCATAATTTCTTATTATGCCCATGGCATTTTCTGATACTTCGGTATAGTATTCAAAATCAGTTGGTAAAAAAACTGCCTCTGGGACATCAACTAGTTTATTTTTTGCAAACTTGATTGGCATTCCCGACTTGACGCCATATTTTCTTGCCAAATAGTTGGCAGTTGCAATTGCTCCACTGTCGCCTCCTCTGTCCGAGTATACGCATACGGCTACAGGCCTTGTTTTCAGATCCGGTCTGCGTATCTCCTCACACTGGGCAAAAAAATAATCAAAATCAATATGGAATACGACTCTATCTGTCACAGTGGATTTATGATTTGAAATACTTATTACGTTATTGTTGTTGCAACAAGCAGCTTGTCAGCAATATAATCTAAATATGCTACATGGATGAATCAATCATGGATTATCCTATAGTGGTAGAGTCTGACGGTGTAAAGATACGAACAGAAAAAATGGAGGTTGACAAGCTGTACTATTGCATATATCAGGAAAAAATATTGCTTTTCTACAAGGAGCAAAATGAAATGCTCAACTGTTATGAAATTTCAGAAAAAGATGTAGTTGAAGAAGTAAAGAATTCTCAAACAGAGGATATTGAAAAACTCTTGCAACAGTATATTGAAAAAAAGAATCTTGACTAGCATCTGACGTATTTTGTATTTTTAACCAAACAGCAAATCATATTTTCACGGTGCTAACTATTAAATAAAACACAACAAGAGTGGTCTTGTGTCAAGACCGCCTAATATTGTATTTATTGGCAAAAAACCAATTCTGACATATCTTAATGCCACTCTTACACTTCTTGCAAACGAGCCTACTGTAACCATAAAGGCAAGGGGCCGCAGCATAGTTACTGCCGTTGATGTATCCCAGATGATAGTCAAAAGGATGAGTGCCATGGGGTACAAGGTAAGCGGTGTGAGGATCTTCTCTGAGAGACTTGAATCAAAGGATGGGAAAGAGAGAAACGTCTCAACTATTGAGGTAGATG
>JAWOLM010000115.1:0-7782 GCA_033853455.1 Nitrosotalea sp.
AGTCCATATTTGACAATAACTTTGCGAAGGATATTGATGAGTTTATTGATTATGCTCACAAAAAAAATCTACTTGTCCTAATTGAATCTCATACAAAAAAAGAATTCCTTGATTCTTCCAAAACAAAAGCAGATTTACTTGGAATAAATAACCGCAACCTTGACACTCTAGAAATAGACCTCAAGACAACTCAGAATATTCTCAATGACTATAAGAAAGACAACAGAGTGATAGTCTCAGAAAGCGGAATAGAAACACCGCAAGACGTAAGATTTCTCAGACAATGTAGAGCCGACGCTTTCCTTGTGGGCAGTAGCATCATGAAGAGTAAAGATATCAAGGGATCAGTTTCAAGTCTGGTGTCAGCAATATGAAAATAGAATATCCAAAAAACGGCAAATTCGGGGAGTTTGGAGGCCGATTCATACCTGAAACCTTGGTACCGGCAGTACAAGAGCTTGAAGAGGCGTACTTAAAATTTAAAGATGATAAAGATTTCAGACACGAATTAGATTATTATTTAAGAGAATATGCTGGCAGACCAACCCCGCTCTATTTTGCGAAAAATCTAACAGAGCATGTCGGCGGCGCCAAAATATATCTAAAAAGAGAAGATCTTCTACACGGAGGAGCTCATAAGATCAATAATACACTAGGACAGGGTCTCCTGGCAAAGAGAATGAAAAAGAAAAGAATCATTGCAGAAACAGGTGCAGGTCAACATGGAGTGGCAACTGCCATGGCATGTTCTGCATTGGGTTTACACTCTGAGGTATACATGGGATACAAAGACACACAGCGACAAAAATTGAATGTTTTTAGAATGAAGCTTCTTGGGTCTGAAGTTCATCCAGTAATGGAGGGTACTCAGACACTAAAAGATGCAATAAATGAAGCAATACGAGATTGGATAACAAACGTAACAACAACATACTATCTTTTAGGATCTGCTGTAGGACCACACCCCTATCCCGTAATGGTCAGAGACTTTCAATCAGTAATTGGAAATGAGATTTTGACGCAAATGAAAGAACGAGAGAACAAATCTCCCGAGTCCGTTATTGCCTGTGTTGGTGGAGGATCAAATGCAATTGGCACTTTTTATCCACTTGTTGATGAAAATACTGCCATGTTTGGTATAGAAGCTGGAGGCGAAGGAATAAGAACAATGCATCATTCTGCAACTCTAACTTCTGGATCAAAAGGAATTCTTCACGGTATGTTTACTTATCTTTTACAAGACAAATACGGGCAGATTAAAGATACGCACAGTATAGCTGCTGGTCTTGACTATCCTGGGGTGGGACCAGAGCATTCGTCCCTAAAGGATTCAAAAAGAGTAACATACGATACTGTAAGCGACAAAGATGCAGTAGATGCCTTTGTAACACTTTCAAAATTAGAAGGAATTATACCTGCACTCGAGTCGTCTCATGCAGTAGCATATGCAATAAAACTTGCAAAGAATATGCCAAAAAGCGAGACTGTTGTTATTACCTTGTCAGGACGTGGAGACAAGGACGTTGAAGTGGTAGAGAGGTACCTAAAAAAAAATGTCAAGAATACAAGATAAATTTTTAGAACTTAAATCCAAGAATCAAAAGGCGCTCATAGCTTATGCCATGGCAGGCTATCCTAATGACAAAGAAACAATCTCCATAGTACGCAGCTTGGTAAAAGGCGGGGCAGATATCATCGAGATCGGACTGCCCTTCTCAGATCCATTAGCAGACGGTCCTGTCATACAAAATGCAAGTTTTAGAGCGTTACAAAAGGGGATGAATTCTGACAGATTCCTAAATATTGTAAAAAAAATCAGAAAAGAGACAGATGTTCCTCTGGTTTTGATGACATATGCAAATCTTTTGTACAAAATAGGATATGATAAATTCATTCCGATTATAAAAAAAGCAGGTATCGATGGAATAATACTCCCTGACATGGCAATAGAGGAAGCAGGTCGATACCTTGATGCCATACACAAAAATAACATGGATGCGATTTTTCTTATCTCGCCAAACACTTCAGAAGAGAGAATAAGAAGAATTGCTGATACATCAGCGGGCTTTGTGTATTTGGTCTCAGTATATGGTACAACAGGTGGCACACAACAACAGTTTCAACAATATACACTTGACGCCATAAAAAATACTAAAAAGATAATCGATGGTAAGATTCCTCTCGGAGTAGGTTTTGGGGTTAATAATGCAGAACAGGCTAGAATCATTTTACAAGCAGGAGCCGATGCAATAATAGTTGCTAGTGCGTTTCTAAGATTAATTGATAAAACCCCTCGAACGAAGATCCATTCCAAGATTACGTCGTTTGCAAAATATCTCAAAAAAACTACGATCTCAGAATAAAAATATAAACACCTCAAATCCATCATAGATATGCAGACAGAAACAAGATACATTTTTGTAACTGGCGGAGTCATGTCTGGGCTTGGAAAGGGCGTGGTATCATCCTCTTTAGCAAAATTACTCCAGCTTTCAAACCAAAAAGTTTCTTGTGTTAAGATTGATCCATACCTAAACTATGATGCTGGTACTATGAACCCGATTGCCCATGGGGAAGTATTCGTTACAGATGACGGAGGCGAATGCGATATGGATATAGGAAACTATGAACGATTTCTAAATCAAAGTATACCACGAGCTCACAACATAACCACTGCCCAGATCTATTCAAGTGTGATAGAGGCAGAAAGACGTGGCGAATATCTTGGTGCATGTGTTCAGATAATTCCGCATGTAACAGATGCCATCAAGGACAAGATACGAAATATAGCAAAGAAGGAGAACTTGGATGTTCTTGTAGTCGAGTGCGGAGGAACCGTTGGAGACATTGAAAGTCTCCCATTTCTAGAAGCACTAAGACAAATGAGGTTAGAGGAAGGGTCAAACAATGTGATCTTTGTCCATGTGACATTAGCTCCTTCCCTTGATGTAGTCGGAGAACAAAAAACAAAACCCACTCAGCACAGCGTTCAAGAACTGCGAAGAATAGGAATTCAGCCTGATCTGATGGCAGTAAGATGTAGCAGACCTCTTGAGACTTCAGCAAAAAGAAAAATCTCTTTGTTTTCCAATGTCTCTGAAAAAGATGTCTTCTCTTGTCATGATGTCCAGTCTATACTAATGGTACCTCAAATGCTAAACGACCAAGGAATAATAGATGTAATTTTCAAAAAGTTTGGAAAGATAGGTCTACTCAACACTTCAGCCAACTGGGACAAGTGGAATACCATAGTCAATTCATTTGTCAATCTCAAAGACCAAGTGAAAATTGCAATGGTTGGCAAATATGTGAAGTTGGCGGACAGCTACGTTAGTGTAAATGATGCACTCAAACATGCCGGTGCCAAAATTGGCAAAAACGTGATCATAGACTGGATAGATTCCGAGGAGTTTAACGGTAACATAGACAAGCTCGGGCAATACAATGGAATCATTGTGCCAGGAGGGTTCGGTGAACGCGGTGCAGAGGGAATAATCAAAACAGCAAACTTTGCTCGAGAGAAGAACATACCATATCTTGGAATATGTTTTGGATTTCAGCTTGCTGCAGTAGCATTTGGTCGTTATGTTTGTGGGTTATCAGATGCAAACTCGACTGAGATTAATCCAAATACACAGAATCCAATAATTGATCTTTTACCTGAACAAAAATTCATTGAAAACAAAGGAGGATCTCTAAGACTTGGAGCGAACGAAATAAAAGTTGAGAGCAACACATTAGGATTCAAGCTTTACAAGTCAAATACAATATCTAAAAGACATAGGCATAGATATGAATTTAATCAGAAATATCTAGAACAATTCAATACAAAAGGCCTCGTATTTTCAGGACATAGTGACAATAAAAAACGAATGGAAATTCTGGAAATACCGAACCATAAATTCTATCTTGGCGTACAATTCCATCCTGAATTTAGTAGCAGACCTGGATATCCAGAAGAATCATTTGAGGCTTTTATTCGAGCTGCCTCTACTGCTTGATTATTTTGGAACTTCGTAAATTCTCTGCCTAGTGTCTCGAAGAGAGACTCTTCTTTTTACGTATCCTTTATCAAGAAGATGCCTAAGTGCAAGTCTTATGGTTCTATCTGGAAGCAATGTTTTTGTCGCCAGTTCTTTTTGAGTGAGAGCGCCCTCATATTCCAAAGTCTTGAGCAACAATTTAGAACTAGGAGGCATGTTTAGGAGTTCATCTGCGAGTTTAACCTTTTTTGCTAATGCTGATACCGTAGTTGAATCCTTTTTCATGCGTATAATATTAGCTGGCTGGGAAAATTTGGTGCACTCAACAATCTTATTCACCTTAAATCTGTCTTTTCCATCAAGTACAACCTCACATCTCAAACTAGAAGATATATCATCGATTTCTATGAAGCTGTCTTCTGGCACTATTAATGGACGTCTTGTAATATCAAGAGAGTTTACAGATACAATGCAGAATACTCTAGAGCCTTGATAAATGGCAGGTCCGCCGGCAGACATGGAGTATGCAGATGATCCGATTGGAGTAGATACAATCAATCCATCACTGCTATCATGCCAAAACTCTTCTCCATTTACTCGCAGAACGTGTTCTACTAATGTGGCACTTTTTGAAGAAAAAATAGCCACATCGTTCAGAGCAGGATAAACATTTTTGCCATCAATTTTGATTCCAACTCTTGTTAGATGTTCTATTGTAAAATCTCCCTTTTTTAGTCGGTTAAGATAAGTTGGAAATTCTTTGAGATCAGTTTGGGCCATATAACCACTTGACTCAAATTCGTTTATTCCCAAAACAGGTGTAGTACTGTTCATAAAACGATGAAAATATGATCTTACTCCGCGGTCTCCTCCCGTTACTATTACATAATCAACATCTTTTCCAGTTGTTTTGTTACCAAGAAGTATTGATTCTAGTCCATGAGTTTCAAGTGAGAGTCTGATTGATTTAACAGTGTGTTCTTGGTCTTGACTATAAATCGCCACTCTCATACAAGAGATTGAAATTTCGCACAATAAAAGCCTAAACTTGTGTGAACTTTACGAGATTGTACAAATAAGCAGCGTTTTGTTGTATAGCTCCAGAATTTGGCACTTTTGAGAGACCTGTTGCTTTTGATTCAAGTGCTGCTTGAGCTGCGCCTACAGCGAAACAGATGGCCCACAAAGAATCATTTTCTTTCAGATACGAGCATGCAAATGCAGCACAGAATATATCGCCTACACCAGTCGTGTCGCCTATTTTCATGTTTGGCATATGTAAATGATATAGTCTGTCTCTGTGCAGCATCGTAATATTTTGTTTGTTTGTGTAGAGAACATGCTTTACTCCCTTTTTTTGTAGTTCAAGCATGGCTTCCTTTTCTTGCAAACCTGTGAGATGATAAGCCTCTTCGGGGTCAGTTTTGATTGCCGTCACCTTTGAGATATCAAGCAGTGTTTTTTCAAGATATATTCGGTTATTGTTATCAACCCTCCTGAGAAAACCCTGTGGATCGAATAATAAAAAATTAGAATCTTCTCGTATCTGATCAAATGTTTCTTCTGATACTTCATCAAAGACAGGACTTACAATGATTCCATCTGCATCAGTATTTTTGAATTCAATTGGATCACATTTTGATTTCAGATACAATTCTCGGTCCACGCCATGAATTTTAAGCAAGAAACGAGTAGTAGGACTGTTTGTGTGCGAATTCTGACTGAGAAACAGTCCAAGATTTTCAAGATCCTTGAGGTATTTGAAATCAGGACCCACTTTGGTGTGTAGCTCTACGTCAAATTTCATGTTTTTTGCAGTTGCTCCGCAATATGCAGCAGGCCCTCCAAGAGTTTCAACAGCATGATTATCTCGAAATATCTCATCTATTGTACAATGAGATAAAATTGCCAGCTTCAACGATTATACCCTGATACCTTTCCATTTAGTCCTTTTTCTGTGCTTGTTTTTGAAGACATGAATGACAAATTATCTGACGTTTTTCGATTACAACTTCCACATTAGAACGAAGGCATACATGACATAGGCCCCGCATGATATTCTGATTCTACAAGTATCATAAATTTCTTGATGAATGACAAATTTTATGCCAAATTAGTCACTCAAATTAGTTTATTTAGAGGCAGATTACATGTAGTTTATGCCATTAAAACGTGCAAGTAGAGGTAGGAAGAAAGGAGGTAAAGGATCATCAGATCGTATCCAATGTACAAATTGCGGTGCTACCGTACCACGTGACAAGGCAAAAAAAGTTACATCAAGATTGAATTTGGTAGAACATAGCTTGGCAAAAGAACTTAGAGCACAAGGGGCCTACATTGCAGCACCTACAGTTCTAAAATATTACTGCATTTCATGCGCGATTCATTTTGGTATATTAAAAATAAGATCAGCGGATTCTAGACGCCAGACTGGCAGACTTCGTTAGTCGTTTATCTTTTTTGCAGTAGCAATTATCCTTTGAATCAATGTTATTCCAGCAATAACAATCACTATCATAACCGCATAATTTAGAAAAACTGCACCTGCCATTCCAATTATTGCAATAACAAGCAATCTTTCTGCCCGTTCACCTATTCCAATCCCTTTTAGCTGAACACCAAGCGATTCTGCTCTTGACCGACTATAGCTAACAAGCAATGACAGCGTAATTGCTAAGAGAACAAGATAACCTTCAGAATAATTGCCAATCAATATACCAAGAAATATTGCAACTTCAGCAATCTTGTCAAAAACAGAATCAAGAAAGGCCCCTTTCTTTGAGGTCTTTCCAGTGACTCTGGCTACTTGACCGTCGACTATATCAAAGAAGCCTGATATCAATAGAAGAAGTCCTCCAATTACAAAGGAATACTGCAAGTGAATTCCGTAAACTATTGCAGAGGCAAAAGCAAATCCAAGACCTACTGCAGTCCAAAAGTTTGCAGATAGTCCAGTTGCCGCAAATGTTTTTCCAATATTCTGCAAAGTAGGTTTTAGCCCCTCCCTGAAGTTGTTGAGCATCTTTTACTCCCAATCGCTCCTTAAGATTAAAGCGTTTATACGTATACCAAACTAAAAATGCTCAAATAATATGTGGTAGAAGGGCTTGCATGGGGATCATAGCAAAAGGTGCAAAGTGTAACGTAATAGGATGCGATAAAGACGGCGTTCGTTCTTTGACCACATCCAAGGTAGAAGGCACTGGCCTTAGTGTCTCAGGTGGAAAAAAGACCGTCTTATGCAAAGAACATTACAAGGAATGGAAAAAAGCCACCAAAGATGAACGGGATGTTGAAAGAGCTCGATACGACAGGTTCTAAGAAAAATTCTAATCAAATTCTCTTTTCTTGATTAATGTGTTAAAAACGAGAGCCTTTATAATGCCCTGCTTTGTCAAACAAACCGATGAAGTCAAAACCAATAGGCGCACTATTTGGCATTTTGGCTATAGTTGCTATCATTGCAGTAGCTCAACCAGCTTTTGCCGCAAACCAACAGGTTACGATAGCTAGCGGTGCAGCAAATACAAAAGGAACTTGCTCACCAACAACATGCTATAACCCACAAACTCTAAACATCGGTGTGGGAGATACTGTAACTTGGACAAATTCTGACACAGTTGGTCACACTGCAACAAGCGGTCAACCATCCGACAATCAGACAGGTACTGTCTTTGACAGCAGTTTGATTGCAGCTGGTAAATCATACACAAGCCCCGCTTTCAACACTGCAGGCACGTTCAACTACTTCTGCCAAGTTCATCCTTGGATGACAGGTCAGATAATTGTTGGAGGAGCA
>JAWOLM010000116.1:0-3711 GCA_033853455.1 Nitrosotalea sp.
ATAAACCCTGTAATCTCAAACCCTTCCTCGATTATTTTCTGTAGCCATTCGTTTTCAAGAAAGGCAAAGCCATACTCTACTACTGTTTCACCAAGCACTACGAGTGCGAAACCTATTGCCAAAAGTATCATGGGTGGGTATTTTGTTCTCTTGAACGCCTTTGCTGCAAAAAAGACAAGGGTAAAGCCCACAAGAAGATGGGCTGCAAGCAGAATTAGGTTTGTAACAGAAGACTCTTCCATTTTTCTAAACTAACGGTGATACGTCAGGGACGGTTTTTAACCGATGTGTCCATTCCCAGCAGTAAGAATGACTAGTTCTTTTTTGTTACGACAGAATATGCTGAGAGAAATGCCTCTGTTCTTCCCTCAAGCCCAGGTTTTGCCGTGACGCCGGTAATGCTGATTATCTCGCCTTGGGTGAATTGTTCAAGCAGTCTTGCCTGCGCTCTCCAGCCCTTGAGCCAGATCTGACCTGTATCATCTTCGACAAACGTTTCTGAAAGTGAGATTGACTCGCCTGTCTTTGTCTGCACCTCGCGCTTTTGCGGAGCTTTTAGTATGATTGCTTCGATGCAATAAATTCCGTCGGATGGTTTTACATCTCTTATCTTTGTTCTAGATTCTGCAAGGGTTGGAATGTCTTGTTTGTCTACTTTTTTTACATTTGAGCTCTGCTCTATAGTAATTGAGCTTCCATACATCTTTGATGGCAAGAATTCTATGACATCGCCTGGTTTGAGATCTGCTGTGATAGAAGATGCGTCTGCAATGTTTACAATTTTTTTGTCTTCAAGTACTGCAACCAGCATCCTGCTTCCATAGTCTGTCTTTGTTGCAGAAAGAATTCTTGCAACGACTGGCGCAATTTCTATTCCGCCCTCCATCTCAAGCACTGTTCCCTCATCCCCGTGCAGCTCAAGGCCCATCTGGCCAGTCTTTGTATTGACTCCAATCAGTCTTACCTTTGCACCTGCATTTACAACCTTTGGAATAGAATCTTCATTTTTGTTCCACAATACTGCTCGGACAATCGTTCCGTCATTTCCTTTTAGTCGAAGCTGTAGCGCTTTGCTCTGCTCTCCCTTGAAATTTTTAAACTCTGTAACGCGAACATTCCCGTCAAGTATTCCTGATACAACCAAGTTCTGCTGGTTCTCCTTTACGTTTGATACATCGTCTGTGATATCATCAAGGCTTGGTATCTTGGATTGGGTATTGTTTGGCTCTACACTAGAACCTGAGCCGACATTGATTATTGGATTTCCCTTGAGATCTGATTTTACATAGGCCTTGATTATTTTTACAAGATCGCCTGGTTTTAGGTTCTCAATTCCTGGCAGGTTTGCCTTTTCATCCCAGAGCTTTACCTTTGCCCTCTGGTTTCCATCGTATACCGTCATGTTTCTTAGCATAAACTGCGAGCCGTCCTTTCTTGAGAGCTGCCTTGCAGGATAGACGTTCATAACACGCGTCTCAAGTGTAATCTCCTTTGCGCCGACGTAAATGTCCTTTAGGCTCATCTCCACCTTGAGGGGCTCGCTTAGAGATACTCCAAGGTCTGATGCGATAAGAAATAGAGCTCCTTGGTCTGTGAGATATCCTGCTCCAATCTTTTCCTTCTTTTTCTGGATAAGATCCTCGATATCTTTTCTTGACAGTTCGGGTTTTTGCTCCAATAGTTTACTCATCAATGAATCAAATTCGGACAAATCAAAAACTGTTGGAATCTTGTGTTAATAAGAATTTTTGAGTAGATGCGATCAAGAAATTTTTCTGTACAGTAGATAAATAAGTAGAAGGGCATGAACCATTCCTAAATGCTCTGCATAGAGGCAAGATCCCTTTCAAAATCATACGGAGATGTTGTTGCAGTGGATTCAATCGATCTCTCTGTGGAATCGGGAAAAATTTTTGGATTCTTGGGGCCAAACGGGGCAGGCAAGACTACAACGATTAAACTATTGACTACATTGATTCCGACAACGAGCGGCAAGATAAGCATACTTGGGATTAATGCATCACTTGATCCGCTTGCTGTACGAAAAAAGATTGGAGTTGTACTGCAGCAGCCAAGCTACGAGCCAAACCTTACTGTGGAAAGGTCGCTTGAAAAATACGGGATGATGTGGGATGTTGAACCAAAAACTCGTCGCAAAAGGGTAGAGGAGCTGCTGACTGCATTTGATCTGCAAGAGATACGAAAAAAGAAGAACGACGACATTTCAATAGGGCAGAGGAGGCGTGTTCAGGTTGCACGTGAGTTTATGCACGACATGGATCTATTATTTTTGGACGAGCCTACCGTAGGGCTTGACCCGTCTGCACGACGTGGTCTGCTTGACTACATCAAGGGCAAGGTGCGAGACGGGCTTACAATATTTTTTACTACACACATACTTGAGGAGGCAGAATATCTCTGCGACAAGATTGCCATCATAAACCACGGCAAGATAATAGCAGTTGATACGCCAGAGGAGCTCAAAAACAAGTTTGGCAGGGAAAAGACAATCAAGATTCACATAGGACAAGTCGAAAACATTTCTACCATACTGCAAGGGGTTGGAAACTATGAAATAGCATATGATGAGGGAACAGTGATTACAATCCACTCTGCCGACTCGGAGCAGGTGCTGGTAAAAATTCTCCAGGCGCTAAATTCTAACGGCATAGAGATAGAGGACTTGAGTGTAGTTCCGACTAGTCTTGAAGAGATATTTCTGACTGTGGTGAAAAACTCTGATGGAGGTATCAAGTAATGCATCCGATATTTCGCTTGGTAAACCGAAATCTTACGATATCACTTAACATGGGCTTTGTGATATGGCAGGTGATATTTCCTGTAATCTACATCTTTGTTGCAGGATTTGCGTATACTGCACTGATACACAACGTTCCGTTTGGACAAAAGAATCTGGACTATCCTGCCTTTATCGCATCTGGTATGATTGGGTTTAACATAATGAACAGTACTCTGATCTCGGGAATCATAATCTGGAATGACCGAAGACACGGAATGTTTGAGCAGATTCTTGTCGGTCCGTTTACTCGAGCTCAATACATTCTATCAAATGTGTATACCATTGGGATCATTGGACTCTTTTCTGCAGGGCTGATAACCGCAATCGGGTATCCCTTGTTTTTCAAGTCTGTCGAGTTTAATGTATTGACAGTACCGCTTGTTGTCTTTGCATCAATTACCGGCGCAATCCTGTTTGGTTCGATTGCGTCAATAATATCAACTAGGTTAAAGTCAAGTGAGGGGTTTAATGTCATAATTAATACTGTCTTTCTTTTCTTTGCCTTTGTAAGTACTGCATTTTATCCCGCGCAAGGGGCGCCACCAATTCTTGCAACTGCGTTTTACATCAATCCTCTGACATATCTTGTCGATGTGGTCCGCGCAGGAATATTTGGCAACTTTACCGGTACTGTAGGATACGAGATGATTGTATTGGTGGTTCTTGCAGTCGTACTGTTTAGCATAGCAACAAAACTGCTCTCAAAGCTAGAGGTCTAGCCCATACGTTAGTTTAAATGGAAAATTTGCGTAATAATACCGTCATGCAGGTTCGAAGAAGAAGCACTCTTTGGTTTTTGTTGCCAATATTCATGGGAATAATAGGCGGTGTCATAGCATATTTCGTGATAAAAGAGGACGATCCAAAGAGAGCAAAGAGCTGCCTCTATCTTGGCATAATACTTGCTGCAA
>JAWOLM010000117.1:0-3166 GCA_033853455.1 Nitrosotalea sp.
GGAGCAAAGAAAGAAGCTGAGGTATATCGAGCAGTACATAATCTGCACACATTACTTGAAGAAAAAAGGCTAATGATATACGAGAGCTAAGTTATCTTTTTTTCCTTAAGATGATCTCATCTGTTTCCTGATTCGTTCAAAGGTCTGCTCATCGAGCACTTTCTCCTTGTAAAGCACATCGGCAATCTTCATTACATTGGTAACTTCATGCAATTTCACTCCCTCTGATGCCAAGGCCTCTTTAGCGCCTTCGAGTCTATTTACTATTACAAATGCGTCCTTAACAGTCATTTTGGCATCTTTTAACGCCTTGATTGCATTAATGAGAGACTGTCCAGTCGTACCAACATCATCGACAAGTAAGATTTTTGATCCCTCTTCTATTTTTCCCTCGATTAGACTGCCTGTTCCATAATCTTTTGGTTTTTGTCTAATATAGACAAGAGGCTTGACTGTTTCAATGGCCAAAGCAGATGCTATCACAAGCCCGGAGGTGGGTACCGAAGCTATACAATCAAAGTTATCAAGACCAATACTTTCAGATATTATATTCTGAAGATTTTTTATCATTTTTCTGAACTGAAACGGAAAACTTGGTACTATTCTAAGATCAACATAATAGGCACTTTCTTTTCCACTAGAAAGCTTGAAACTTCCAAATTTTATGGCAGTACTTTTCTGCAAGAATATTGCAAATTCTTTGACAAAATCCACTGCAAAATTTACTGAATTAGATTTATTTTAACTGTCTCATCGTTATTGTATGCCAGAGATTTGGCTCAGCTATGGACCAACGGAAGTTGTATTGGATATAAAGGCCGAAAACCTTGAAAGGCAAATATCTGCTGAAGGCAAAAATTTGAGTGATTCTGAAATTGCCTTGAAGTTACAATCTGTCGATCTGACAAAGCCTACTGAGATAGTTATTTTGGAAGCTACAAAAGCTGTTAAAAAAGTGATTTTATCTTTGTTAGAAATTTGTAATCAAAAATCACTTCCAAAACCGAAAATTCTTGTGGATAAATCAAATCTACATCTTACTAAAAACATATTTTCTGATCCCTCCGTATTGATTTCTGAATTCAGTGATGCTCAACTAACTAACACAAACCTCATGTTTCTAGGTGAGATGGAATTTGATGGACTATTTGGATATGATACGGTTTCTACCAAATTATTAAGGAGATTCGGAAAAGAGCGCATGCTTGAAGCATATGAAAAAAAGAATGGAAATCTGCCACATCCTGGTGAGGATGTATCTTCTATTGAGATTGCAAAAAAATTTACAGATGAATTTGAAATATCTGCATTAGAGGTAGTCGCAAATTCATCAGGAGTAGTTGATGTATCTGTTGGTCATCCCTCTTCCACAATGGCACTTTCAAAATCTCTGTCTTCTGCAGCAATCACTGAGACAGGAAAACACAGAGTGATATTCATCAGTACAGGTAAAGAAACAAGCAATGAAACGCTGAATAAATCACTTTCTTCTTTGTGGAATTGTGCAGGTGCAGTAAAGGAAGAGGGCTTGGCCATACTTTTATGCGAATGTAAAAATGGCTTGGGATCAGAATCTATTGCACAATATGTTGAGGGAAGAATGAGTCTTGACAGGTTGAAAAGCCCAGCTAAATATGTAGATGGCATGGAAAATCTTCTTTATTTAACTGAACTACAAAAACAATTCAAAATTGGAATTGTTTCCATACTGCCACAATATTACACAAAAGACAAACTTGGATTGATTCCATTTGGTGGAATCAAGGAATCTATGGAATATATCCTGAAAACATACGGTGATAGACAAAAAGCCGTTATAGTGTCAGACGGTTCGCATGTTTTACTTCGGTAATATGGAAAATGGAAGCGGTGCACATAGAAACGCTAGAATCATGATTAACACAAACATCTTTTTTCTTTTGGATGATAACGGTGATATGTCATCAAGAGGTCTTACCTCTGGATTCCTAATGCTAAACACCAAAACAAAAAGTGCCATGACAAAATAGCCAGTGGCTGCAAGTATTCCTATACTTACATAAGTGAGAATTTTGTGCCACTTTATTCCCACTGTTGCTCTTGCAATGTGACCTCCATCAAGTTGCCATGCAGGAAGTAGATTCAAAAAAGTAATAAGAAAACCAAACCAAGCTGCTAACAGAACTGGAGACATTACAATCTCTTCTCCCGGTACTTGCTTTCCTACAAGATAAATTGTAGAATCCATGAGAATGCTAGAGTGAATTTCAACAAGTCCTTGACTTGTAGAGAGTTCGTGAGCCGTTGAACTTGGTATCAAAGGAGAAAGATAAGCTCCATACGCAGACACAACTATAGCTACGAGAAGTCCTGCAATAGGACCTGATATTCCGACATCGTATAGCATGTTTTTATTTATGATAAAACCTCGTGACATGATAAGCGCGCCAAAGGTTGGAATGAATCCAATAATTGGAATTCCAGGAATAAAATATGGCCAGCTTATTCTAATTTTATGTTTCTTGGATGCAATAATATGACCCAATTCATGAATGCCCAAGATTCCCATCAATGATATTGTATAGTATATTGCAATGCTCAGAGGATCCCCAATTTTTGCAATAGAATTTGTTGCAACGGCACGATAGTAGCCATCTATCATTACAGTCATTATGGTTCCTGCAAATAATACACGAGGAATCCACGTTTTTTTGGCAGCAAGAGGCTGAAATCTTGAAACTGTGATAAATATGCCTCTAGAATCCTTATCTAACCTTGCAATAAGATTTCGTTGTTCCATTTTTTGAGCAAGGTTTTGAAATTTCTCCTTCAAATCTGATTCGTCAATCTCAATTTCTAAAAACTTGCTAGTTTGTCTAATTCCTTTTATTGCAAAAAAAGTCGAAACCAGATTTATAGCCTCATCTGCTGTGGGTTCACTCACAACATTTCTGGAGTATTATTACATTAATTCTTTTATTTACTTAAAGTTAAATAATTAATAATTCCAGTATTCTCGGAATGCAAGTGGCTCTCAGAGAGGTTGGTAACTGTATAATTCGAAGATGTGATCCTTCTGATATAATTCCTGTAATGGAGATTAACCTGAAAACTTTACCGGAACACTATTCTGATTATTTTTATGAAAGTCTGCTTGCCGAATTGCCAGAAGCATTTCTGGTTGCTG